>DASQTZ010000029.1:0-4193 GCA_035641605.1 Gaiellaceae bacterium
CTGGCTCGAAGAGCGCGGCGTCACCCTGGTCGTCTGCGCCGGCTACCTGCAGCTCCTGCGCAGGCCGTTCTTCGACCGCTATGGCGGCCGGATCGTCAACACCCACTGCGCGCCGCTGCCCGAGTTCCCCGGCGCCCATCCGATCGAGGACGTCCTCGCGGCCGGGGTCCGGGAGTCGGCGGCGACGGTGCACTACGTGGACGAGGGCATCGACACAGGGCCCGTGATCGTCGCCGAGCGCGTGCCGGTGCTGGAGGACGACACGCCCGAGACATTGCGGGCGCGGGTGCAGGCCGTCGAGCACCGGTTGCTGCCGGAGACCGTGCGCTCCCTGATCTCGTGATCAAGCGAGCGCTGCTTTCGGTCTGGGACAAGGCGGGACTCGAGGAGTTCGCGCGTGGTCTCGCGGCACTCGACGTCGAGCTCGTCGCCAGCGGCGGGACGGCCGAGTTCCTCGGCGAGTGCGGGATCGAGGCCACGCCCGTCGAGGAGCTCACCGAGATCCCCGAGATGCTGGGCGGCCGCGTCAAGACCCTGCATCCGCGCATCCACGCGGCGATTTTGGCGCGTCGCGACCACCCGGACGACCTCGCCGCGCTCGACGAGCACGACATCAGCCCCTTCGACCTCGTCTGCGTCAGCCTCTACCCGTTCGCGCAGATCGTGGCTCGGCACGGGGTCACCGAGGAAGACGCGGTCGAGATGATCGACATCGGCGGACCGTCGATGCTCCGCGGCGCGGCAAAGAACTTCGCCCACGTGGTACCGGTCTGCCGGCCCGAGCGTTACCCGGAGATCCTCGCCGAGCTGCGCGAGGACGGAGAGCTCTCGAACGAGACCCGCCGCGAGCTCGCCGCCGAGGCGTTCGCGACGACGGCCGCCTACGAGACGGCGATCGCGACCTGGTTCCTGGGCCGCGAGGCGTTTCCCGAGCGGTTCATCCCGAGCTTCAAGAAGGTCGCCGACCTTGCCTACGGCGAGAACCCGCACCAGCGGGGGGCCTACTACGCGGAGGAGGGCGCCCGGCGCCACCTTCTCTCACGGGTGGAGCAAGTTCACGGGCGACAGCTCTCGTTCAACAACCTCAACGATCTGTCTGCGGCGCGCCGGCTGCTCGGAGAGTTCCAGCTGCCGGCCTGCGTGATCGTCAAGCACGCGAACCCGTGCGGGGTCGGCGTCGCGGCCTCGATCGAAGAGGCGTTCGCGAAGGCTCATGACGCAGACCCGGTCTCGGCCTACGGCATGGTGCTCGCGGTCAATCGCCCCGTCGGCGCCGAGCTCGGGCAGGAGCTGGCGGGGAAGTTCATCGACGTCGTGATCGCTCCGGAGTACGACGAAGCCGGGCTCGAGGCAATGCGGCAGAAGCCTGCGACGCGCATCCTCGTGGATCGAGAACGCCGCCGGGGCGATCTCGGCGAGCGGGAGTACAAGCGGGTGATCGGCGGGCTACTGGTGCAGGACGGCGATCGGGAGATCGACGACCGGAGCGTGATGGACCTCGTCTGTGGCGAGGCTAGCGAGGAGACCTGGGGCGATCTCCTGTTCGCGTGGCGGGTCTGCAAGCACGTCGTCTCGAACGCGATCGTGATCGCGAAGGATCTGCAGACCATCGGGATCGGCGGCGGGCAGACGAGCCGCGTCGACTCGGTCCGGATCGCGCTCGCGAAGGCGCGAGACCACGGTCATGACGTGTCCGGGTCGGTGCTCGCCTCCGATGCTTTGATCCCGTTCGCGGACGGGCCGGAACTGGCGCTCGAGGCCGGGGTCGCCGCAATCGTCCAACCGGGCGGAGCGAAGCGGGACGAAGAGGTCGTCGACGCAGTCGCCCGGGCGGGCGCGGCCATGGTCTTCACCCACCGCCGCCACTTCCGGCACTAACGCGACGATCTAGGCTTTTCCGCGCAGATGCCCCGCGAGTACCCAACGGCGCTCGACCTCGTCGGCCGGACGCCGATCATCCGGCTGCAGAAGATCGGGCGTGAGCTCGACCCCGAGATCCTCGTCAAGCTCGAGTACCTCAATCCCGGCGGCTCGCTCAAGGATCGGATCGGCCTGCCGCTGATCGAGGCCGCCGAGCGCGAGGGGAGGCTGAAGCCGGGCGGGACGATCGTCGAGCCGACCTCGGGCAACACCGGCGTTGGGCTCGCGATCGCCGCGGCGATCAAAGGCTACCGCTGCATCTTCGTGATGCCCGACAAGATGAGCCAGGAGAAGATCGCGCTCCTGCGTGCCTACGGCGCCGAGGTCGTGATCTGCGCGACCGCCGTCGACGCCGACTCACCCGAGAGCTACTACTCGGTCTCGGACCGGCTCGCCGAGGAGATCCCGGGCGCCTTCAAGCCCGACCAGTACTCGAACATGGCCAACCCGGATGCGCACTACGAGCAGACCGGGCCTGAGATCTGGGAGCAGACGGGCGGCGAGATCGACGCCTTCGTCGTCTCGGTCGGAACGGGCGGGACGATCTCGGGCGCGGGCCGCTATCTAAAGGAGCGCAACCCGGACATCCTCATCGTCGGCGCCGATCCAGAGGGTTCGGTCTACACGGCGGCCGAGGAAAGCGACGTCCACCCGTACCTGGTCGAGGGTATCGGCAAGGACACCTGGCCGAAGACGATGGCCCGCGACGTCGTCGACGAGTGGATCCGCGTGTCGGATCGGGATTCGTTCCTCATGGCCAGGCGCCTCGCGCGCGACGAAGGCATCCTCGCCGGCGGCTCCGGCGGTACGTCCATCTGGGCGTCAATCGAACTGGCGAAGCGACTGGACGGCGGCGCGCGGATCCTGACGATGATCCCCGACAGCGGCCGCAATTACCTCTCGAAGTTCTACGACGACAACTGGATGCTGGACCACGGCTTCCTCGAGCGGCGGGCACCGGTGCCGACCGTCGAGCAGGTGCTGAGCTCGAAGCGCTCCGAAGAGCCGGACATCCCCGATCTCGTCACGATCAGCTCGCGCCAGAAGGTCGGCGAGGCGATCGACCTGATGCAGCGGTACTCGATCTCGCAGCTGCCGGTGATCCGCGACGGCGAGGTGGAGTCGCTCGCCGACGTGATCGGGTCGCTGCACGATCGTGACCTCCTCGACCGCGTCTTCAAGAATTCCGACGCCCTCCACGAGGACGTCGCGGCCGCAATGCAGCCGCCGCTGGCCGCCATCGACGCCGACGAGCCGCTCGACGAGGTCTTCTCGACGCTGAGCGGACGAACGAACGCGGTGGTGGTCGCCAGGGACGGGCGTCCCGTCGGCGTGCTCACCCGCACGGACCTGCTCGAGTTCCTCGCGCACAACCGTTAGTGCGCGTCGCGCTGTTGTCAGACGTGCACGGGAACGGGATCGGGTTCCGCGTGATGCTGGACGACCTTGCGCGGCAGGACGTCGACCGCGGCGTCTGCCTCGGCGACCACGCTCAGGGCGGACCGGAGCCGGCCGAGTGCCTCGAGCTCCTACGCGGGCTCGGCTGGCCGGCCGTCATGGGCAACTCGGACCACTTCCTGCTCACTCTCGATCCCGGGGCGGAGGAGGTGACGGACGCTCAGGTCGAGAACGCGAAGTGGTCACAGGCGCAGCTCTCGGACGACCTGCTGGCGTTCCACCGCAGCTTCCCGCCGACGGCGGAGGTCGACCTCGGCGACGGCCGTACGCTGCTCGCCTTCCATGCCACGCCTCGCTCGCGGGACGAGCTCGTCGGTCCGTGGATGGAGGAGGAAGCCTTCCGTGCTCCCTTCGAGGGACTCGGCGCAACGGTCTTTGCCGGTGGCCACGCGCACCAGCAGTGGGCACGGCGCCTCGGCGACTCGTACTACGTCAATCCTGGGAGTGTCGGACTCCCGGTCGATCACCGCCAATCGGGGCCGACCCGTGCCGACGTGTACGCCGAGTACGCGATCCTCACGGTCGACGGCGGGGGAATCGGCGTCGAGTTCCGCCGCATCCCGTTCGCCGCCGACGAGATGATTCGCTCCGTCGAGGAGAGCGGGCTGCCGAACAAGGAAGAGGCAGCCGGCCCCTGGCGTCACCTCGGAACGCCGACGTAGCGGAAGCCGAGGCCGGGGACCTCCTTCCCGTCGACGGGATACGGCCGCCACTCGAAATAGCGCTCTTCGAACCGACTGTCGAGCTCGGGGCGCATCGTCGCGTAGCCATGGAGGCTGGCGTGCTCCTCCTCCCACTCCGGCGTCATCGGCTCG
>DASQTZ010000030.1:0-2862 GCA_035641605.1 Gaiellaceae bacterium
GCGTCGTCGGACGCCGCTCGTTTACGGAGGCGACGGCCTCCGTCCCCAGGCATTGGCGCTTAGATGAGCGGCGAGCGCGATCGGAACGGCTGCCGCCGACGTGAGACGGTGAACGACGTGGAGTGGCAACCCGGCAGCGACGAGCAGGGGCCCGCGGCGACGGAGAAGGAGCACGTAGAACCGCCCCTCTAGGGCGACCAGCAAGGCGAGCGCACCTCCGGAAACCCAAAACCTACGGCGGACGAGACCCACCACGAGCAGGAGAGATGCGGCCGTGCCGACTCGGTTGCGCCAGCCGAGGTTCAGGGCCGTCGACTGCGACCGTCTTTCGAGGATCAGACGCAACCACGGAACACCGCGCTGCAGCAGGTCGGTCTTCGTCATGTTCAAGAGCGTCCACGTCTTCAGGTGCTTTCCTTGAATCGCCGGATCGAGTAATGCCCGGTGGCCGCGCTCGTGTAGGCGCATCCCGAGCTCGATGTCCTCCACCGACGGCCGGGGGAACCGCTCCTCGTCGAAACCCCCGAGATCGAGGAAGACCTCACGTCGTATCGCCCCGAGCCCCGCCCAGAACGTCGTCGCCACTCCCGCCCCCTGGTGGTGCACGTGATGGTGGAGCAGATTCCGAAAATCGGACACGATTCCGTCGGCGCCCGGTGAGTCGTCGTAGGACCCGAATATCGCTGCCAGCCCCGGGTCGCCGTCAAACGCGCTCCGAATCCGCTGGAACGCGTCCTCGTGAACCTCGACGTCGGCGTCGACGAACACGATGACGTTCCCGCTGGCCTGTCGGGCACCGCGATTGCGTGCCGCCGCAGGGCCGAGATCTCGGGGAGAATCGACGACGATCAGCTCCTCGGGCACTCCGGTTGCACGCTCAGCTGCCGCAACGACAGTGCCCAACGTCACTGGCCTATCGGTGGCCGGAATCACAACGCTGAGCGTTGTCATTTCCCCAGTTTAAGGCGGCGAATCGGGCTCGTTGCGGCGGCTATGGGCGCCGGGGCACGGGCTCCGGCTCAGGCTCGAGCACTTCCCTGACCCGGCGGAGCAGCTTGGCCGGAGCCTTCTCCTCGACTGGAACGAGACCGCCGAGCTCGAGGCGGGCCAGCTCGACGCGACCCTGCCGCCTAACCGTCAAGAACCCGAAGTCGGCCAGGAAGTCGCTCGGGAACACGGTCCGATGGATGAGGAAGCGCTGCTCGGTCGATTCCCCCTCGGCGTATCGGTAGCCGAACGCCTCGATCGCCCTGCCGCCCCGTTCACGCACGTCCGCGATCGCCGCCAAGAAGAGCGACTGCATCACCCACTGCGCCGAGCCCTCGACCAGGTAGGCGCAGGTGATGAGCACCGCATCCTCGTCCGGAGGCCCCGCCGGTAGCGAGGCGGCCCGCGGGAAGAGCTCCGACGGGCCGTACTGCATGGAGCCCAGGACCCGCCCGTCGTCGTCCGCGTACACGGTGCCCCATGCGCCCCAATCGTCCTCCGCCCGCTCGATCCACTTTCGCTTGGACGTCGTCCGTCCGGGCCGCGATTGCCAGAAGACGCAGTCGTGGCAGACTGTCGGCGCGCTCGGAAGCGTCGCACCGGTCAGGCCTCGCAGGCGGGTAGTCATTCCCCGGATTGTAGGACCAGCTCATAGGCAGCCGGTCTTGCGAAGAACCGGAAAGGGACGAAGGTCGTCCCGAGACCGGCCGAGAGGTGCAGCGTGCCGCCCGGCTGTTCGTAGAGGCCCTCAACGTACGTCCATCGCAGGTGCGCAAGGCGGAGGCGCCCACCCGGGTACGGCACCGTGATCTGTCCGGCGTGAAGGTGGCCGGAGAGGACCAGGTCGAAGACGCCGGGCCGGAGCCGGTCGATCACCTGCGGGAAGTGGCACAAGAGGATTCGGAGGTCGGCGGACTCGTCCGCAAGCCGTTCCGGCCGAGCGGTTTTCCGCCGGTAGGAGCGAGGATCGACGCCGACAATCTGGACACGCCGGCCGCAAAGCTCCACGGTCGCGGCCTCGTCGGCAAGCAGGCGCGCTTCACCGAGGTTCTCCAGCTCGACCGGCCGCGAGAACGGATCCTTCGAGACCGCGTAGTCGTGGTTTCCCAACACGGCGTAGGCGTTCGGCAGGCGCGCGACGAGCTCGCGGAGCTTCGACTCGCCGCTCGGCCGGGAGAGCAGGTCGCCCGAGATCAGGGTCAGGTCGGGCTGGCGTGCCTCGACCCACTCCACGGCCCGCTCGACGGCGCCTGTCCCGCGGGACGGCAACCCCAGGTGGAAGTCCGAAAGATGCGCGATCCGTAGCCCACCGAGCTCGGCCGGGAGCCGGCGGAGCCGAACCGCCTCCACCTCCAGCCGCACCCAGCCGGCCTCGAACCATCCCCAGGCCGCGGCGGCGGCACCGGCGCCGGCCAGGCCGAGCAGCGCCGCGGGAACCAAGGCTTACGCTTCGAGCTTCTCGAGCACGGGCGTCACCGGGACGACGTGACGCTTGAACTTGAGCTCCGACGCCTCCAGCCCCGCGGCGACCCCGATCAGCTGCGAGAGGTGGAGGATCGGCATCTGGAACTGGCGGCCGGTCGTCGCCTCAAGCTTCTGCTGCCACGCATCGAGCGAGAGGTGGCACAGCGGGCATGGCGTGACCATGGCGTCGGCCCCGGCCTCCATCGCCTGCTCGATCGGCTGGATCAGCTCACCCAGGGCCGTCTCCTCACGCGCCTGGATGATCGGGAACCCGCAGCATTTGATCTTCGCCGGATAATCGACGGGGTCGCCGCCGCACGCTTGGATGATCGCCTCGAGCGACCACGGTCGGTCGGGGCTCTCGAAGCCGAGGAGCTTGGACGGCCTGAGGATCTGGCAGCCGTAGAAGGG
>DASQTZ010000031.1:0-2910 GCA_035641605.1 Gaiellaceae bacterium
CATCAGTCCAACGTCGATGCGCTTCGCGCCGAGTTCGCCGCGATTCCACCCGCGGCTGAGGCTCCCGTCGACTCCAGCGGCCTCGAGACCGAGAAGAGCCAACGCGTCACCCTGCTCGGGAAGGCGCTTGCAACCCGCGTCGCCTGGGACCGGATCCTCCGTGAGATCTCGCTCGTGCTTCCCGAGGACATCTGGCTCGATTCGCTGGCCGCGAACGCGCCCGACCCGAACTTCGTCCCGACTCCGGGCGCCACCGAGGCGCCGGCGGGTGTCTTCACGATCACGGGCCACTCGTACTCCCACGACGGCGTCGCGCGACTGCTTGCGCGCCTGTCGGTGGTGCCCCAGCTCGACCGGCCGACCCTCGGCTCGAGCGTGATCGACAAGACCGAGGAAAGGAACGTCGTCAAGTTCACGATCTCCGCCTCGCTCAAGACGGAGGTGACCTCGTGAAGGGCCTCCCGAAGCCTGCCGCCGTCGCGATCGTGATCGTGGCGCTGCTCGTCATCACGCTTCTCGGCTACTTCGTGCTGATCTCGCCGCAGCGCTCGAAGAGCGCCGAGCTGGTGGAGGAAGCCCAGACGATCGAGACACAGATCCAGGCGCTCCGGATCGCAAATGCGCAGGTTCAAAACGCCGAGCCGATCCGCGTCGCCGATCTCTTCCGCGTCAGCAAGGCGATGCCGAGCACCGACGACATGCCGGGCGTGTTGCTCGAGCTCAACCGCATCGCGCGTGAGACGGGCATCCGCTTCGAGTCGATCACGCCGCAAGAGGCGACCGACGCCGGCGGCTACCAGCGCCGGCCGATCGATCTCATCTTCGACGGCAACTTCTACGAGCTGTCGGACTACATCTTTCGCTTGCGGAGCCTGGTGCGGGTGCGGGGCGGGCAGCTGGAGGCAACCGGTCGGCTGTTCACGGTCAACTCGCTCAACTTCGCGGAGAGCGAGCGGAGCTTCCCGCGGATCAAGGCGACGCTGAACGTCAGCGCATTCGTCTACGGAACCGGCGCTCCGACACCGACTCCGCCCCCCCCGGCGGCGCCCGCGCCCGCCGGCGCGCAGCCGCCCGCCCCGGCGGCGCCCGCTCCCGCCGCGCCCGCCTCGACCTCGCCGCCGTCCGGCGCGAGCGCGACTGGAGCGCCCTGATGGCGAAGCGGTTCGACCCCAAGGCCAAGGCCAGGAAGCAGAAGATCGTCCTCGCCGTTCTCGCCGTCGTTCTTCTCGGCGTGCTGGTCTTCCAGGCTCCGACGATCCTCGGTCTGTTCGGCGGCAGCTCGTCGGAGGTTGCGTCCGAACCTGCGAGCTCAACCTCGCCCGCACCGGCCGCTCCGGCCGCACCTGCGCCGGGCGCGACGGCTCCAGCGACGCCGCCGGCTGCCGGCTCGGCCGTGCTCGTCGACTCCGACGTCGCGCCCCAGCCCACGCAAAGCCAGCTCGTCACCTTCGATCGCTTCGAGAGCAAGGACCCGTTCGCCCAGCAGGCCGAGGGGAACTCGAATGGAAGGGACGCGTCGTCGTCCGCGGCACCGAGCGAGAGCGGACTGGTGGAGAAAGCCGAGCCCGCTCCGAAACCGGCACCCTCAGCCCCGACCGCACCGGTCAGGACGGCGAAGATCTCCGTCAACGGCGTCTCCGCTCAGGTGGCCGTCGCCGGCACGTTCCCGGAAGGCGAACCGATCTTCAAGCTCATGTCGCTGACGAAGACCTCGGCGAAGATCGGGATCGTCGACGGCACGTACGCCACGGGATCGGCGGCGATCACGCTCAAGAAGGGCGGCAAGCCGGTCACCCTGATGAATACAGCCGACGGCACGACCTACGTGCTGCGGCTCGTCTCTATCGGATAAAGACTTCCGCCCTCCTGCCGATAACCAAGAGGTGCGGAAGCGGCTACGCGTGGACCAGGAGGGCTTCGGCCTGATCGAGCTCCTGATCGCGATGGTGATCCTGAACGTCGGGCTCCTCGCGATCATCGCCTCGTTTCAGGCCGGGATCATCACGCTCGGGCGCGCCAGCCGAGTGACGACCGCAGCCGTCCTCGCCGACCAGCAGATGGAGCTCTACCGGGCGATCACCTACGACTCGATCCGCCTAGCCCCGGCGACGATTCCGGCCACCGCCCCGTACACGACGGATACGGCGTACAGCGCCAGCCAGATCACGACGCCGCCCTGCTCGGGCCCTCCTTACCCCGACGAGTGCAATGCGAGCCGAACGGCTACCGGCGCGGACAACAAGAGCTACCAGCTGGACACCTACATCGTCGAGACCAGGCCGACCGGGGGGCGATACATCAAACAGGTGACGATTGTCGTCCGCGACGGCGGCAACCTGAGCCGCGTCTACGTCCGCCAGGCGTCCAGCTTCGACGAATCCACAGGCTAAAGACGGCGTGATCCGGAACCGATAGCGAGCGAGGAATGGCGGCGTACACCTACAGCGCGATCAACTCTTCGGGCATCGAGCTGACCGGGAACATCCACGCCCCGGACCGGGACGCCGCGCGCGAGCAGCTTCGCGTTCGCGGCCTGCTCGCCCAGGATCTGGTCGAGCTTCCCGCCAGCGGCGAGCAGAGCGTCCGCACCACATTCAAGAAGATCAAGCCGAAGTCGTTGCAGATCTTCTCGCGCCAGTTCGCGACGATGATCGACGCCGGGTTGAGCGTCGTCTCGGCGCTCGTGATCCTCGAGGAACAGACGGAGGACAAGTACCTGGCCGTCGTCATCCGCGAGCTTCGCGCGGACGTCGAGGGCGGGCTGCTGCTCTCGCAGGCCATGGGCCGCCATCCGAAGATCTTCAGCCGCCTCTACATCGCGATGGTCGAGGCCGGCGAGGCAGCCGGAATCCTCGACGCGGTGCTCGACCGTGTCGCGTTCCAGATCGAGAAGGAGACGGCGATCAAGCG
>DASQTZ010000032.1:0-8121 GCA_035641605.1 Gaiellaceae bacterium
TCTGGAACTCTCCGATCTCGTCGATCGACTGCTCGACGAGATCGTGGTCGCCTGTCGGCGGCGCGGCGACCTGCGCCTCGCCCGCGAAGACGACCAGACCGACGCGCAGCTCTTTGGGGGCGCGATCGAGGAAGTTCCGCATCGCCTCCTGGGCCGCGGCGAGCCGCGTCGGCTTCACGTCTTTGGCCTGCATCGACCGGGACGTGTCGATCACGAGGATCACCATCGCTCGGTCCTTCGGGATCAGCCGGTCGACATGGGGCCGGGCGAAGGCCACGCACAGCGCAGCCAGTGCGGCCACGAAGAAGGCGGGCGGGACGAAGCGCCGCCATCCTCCTCCGCCGGCCACGGCCGCGAGCACCTCGAGATTCGTGAAGCGGACCGCGTAGCGCATGCGCCGCCGGCGCAGGAGCCACCACGCCAGCGCTACCGCGATCGCCAGGGCGAGCAGGGCGAGCAGCAGGAGTGGGCGCTCGAACCTCACTTCACACCCGAGCAGACGGCGTGGGCCTGGACGATCGCGCGGATCCTTCCGAGCTCTGCGTCAGCGCGAACGGACACAACCACGCGGCGCCCGCGCACGGTCTGCGCGGCGGTGACGTTGTCGGTGACGGCGGCGCTCGGAGGTTGCCGAGTGCCGAAGCCGACGGCGTGGGAGGCGCCGACCAGCGTTTCACGGGCCCGGCATGTGCTCATGACGGTGTTCGCGCCCGGAACCACGCGTGCTCTGCGAACGCGCCGGATCGTCGGATGGCCGGGTTTGACGATCCTCTGCACGGCGGTCGGAATCCGCCCGCCCCCGCTCGCCGGCATGCAGCCGACGTACGGGCGAAACGTCGGTGCCTGTGCCGTCGTGCCGACGTACGACGCCACGAAGACGACGGAGCGACCCGTTGTGATGCCGGGGTTCACGGGACTGCCGAGGCTCCCAATGAAGCTGATGTCGATGCCGCGGTCGCTGAGCTCCGCGTCGAGGCCGCCGACGATGTAACCGCGGGGGCAGGTGAGCTGGTACTCGACGGTCCGCCTCGGGACCGCGCCGTTGGTCGGAACCACGACCCACGGCCCGGAGACGGGTACGCAGACCATCAAGCCGTCGCACTCGTCTGCCGCCTGCGCGGGGCCCGAGCCCGCTGTCAGGACGGCGCTCAACGCGGCGATGATCAGCAGCTTCTTCACGGGACCCTCCTGAACCAGAGCGCCGACAACGCTCCACCGGCAAGCAGGAACGCGGCTGCGCCGCCGGCGAAGTAATCGGCGACCTCCCGAGACTGCTTCCGGGTGCCGAGGCGCGACCCGAGCTCCTCGTAGACCCGCTCGAGCCCCTCGGCGTCGGTCGCGGTGAAGAACTCGCCTCCCGAGAGCTGCGCAATCTCCCGGAGAGTGTCGGGAGCGGGCGGGACACGGATGATCTGCCTCAAGCCGCCCGTGAGTGTCTCCTCGACGACGCCGTCAGGCGTCCCCACGAGGACTGTGTAGACAGGCACGCGAAGGCGCTTGGCTTGCTGGGCGGCGGCCTGCGGAGTGACGGCGCCGCCGTCCCGGGCTCCGTCGGAGATGAGTAGGACCGAGCGTGGCGCCGCCGCCGCCGCGTCGTCGGCCGTTCGATCCCGGCCCACCCGCGTTGAGAGGGCGACTGCGTCCCCGATCGCCGTGCCCTCTCCGGGTGCCAGCGTGTCGAGCGAAGCTTCGACGAGCGAGCGGTCCTCGGTCGGCGCCACCCCGACGACCGCGCGCGTGGCAAAAGAAACGACGCCGACTCTGAACTTCTCCGGCACCTTGGCGACGAACGCCTTCGCCGCTTCGCGCGCGGCGTCGAGGCGCGTGGGCGCGACGTCGTCTGCCTTCATCGAGCGAGAGACGTCCACGGCGAGGACGACGGTGGCCTCCTCGCGCTTGACGTTGACGTCCATGTGCGGGCGGGCGACACCGACGACGATTGCCGTGAGCCCGAGAAGCATGAGGACGAGGGGAAGGTGGCGTCGGGGTCCTGGTGCCCTGTCGATCACGTTGGGGAGCAGCGCCGGGTTCGCAAAGGCGGCCGCGAAGGCTGTGCGCCGGCGTTCCCGCACCACGTAGAGCACGATGAGCAGCGGGACGACGAGCAGCGCGAGCAGGACGAGTGGCCACTGGAACGTCATGACCGCCTCTGCTTGAGAAATGCGGCCAGCGAGCGCAGCCAGTCGCCTGAGGTCGAGAGGACGAGGTGCCGGACGCCGAGCGACGCGAGCTCCCGGGCGAGCTCGGA
The DNA here is from genome assembly GCA_035641605.1 of Gaiellaceae bacterium. GTDB lineage: Bacteria > Actinomycetota > Thermoleophilia > Gaiellales > Gaiellaceae > JACDAN01. The sequence continues at coordinate 2,249 of DASQTZ010000032.1, forward strand.
TCGCTCATCCGACGCGGCGGCCGCGAAGCGCTCCCGCAACCGGCGACTCTTCGTGTCGACGCGGAGCAGCTGCCCGGTCTCGGGATCAACGAGCCAGAGCGCGCCGACGTTCGGCAGCTCCTCTTCACGCGGGTCGCGAATCTCGAGCGCGAGAACGTCGTGACGGCCGGCGAGCTCGAGCAGAGGCCGGCGCCAGTCGCGCGGTCCACGAAAGTCCGAGACGACGACGACGAGACTGTGTTGCCGGGCGAGCGCCCCCGTGCGAGCGAGGGCTTGGCCGAGCGCCGTGGGGCCAAGGCGGTCCGCCGGCGACTCCTCTCGGAGTGCCGTGAGCAGGCCGACGAGGCCCATCCGACCCTGCCGGGCCGGAAGACCGCGCGGCTTGGCATCGCCGAAGGTGACGACCCCGAGGCGGTTTCCTCGTCTAGTTGCGACGTGTCCGATCGCGAGGGCCGCCCCCTCGGCTACATCGGCCTTTCGTCGCTCCGCGGTTCCGAATCGCATCGACGCCGAGGTGTCGAGGACGAGCCAGGTGACGAGAACGCGCTCGGCGAGCTGGACGCGGATGTGGGGCTCGCCTGTCCGCGCGGTGACGTTCCAATCGATCCGGCGGACGTCGTCGCCGGCGATGTACGGGCGCACCTGCGCCAGCTCGGTGCCGTCGCCGTACAACGATGACCGGTAGTCGCCCGCGAGCAGTCCTTCCATCCTGCGGCCGATCGTGATGTCGAGCGCACGCAGGAGGGCCTCGGGCATCGGCCCGGGGCCCGGCCGGTCGGGTGTTGCTGCCCGCCTGGCTGAGTTCACGCGGCAGTCATGCGGGTCAGATCGATCTGGGGAACGGGAACGGAAGCGATGACGTCGTCGAGGATCGCGTCGGGAGTCACCTCCTCGGCGAGGGCCTGGTAGGTGAGCACGAGGCGGTGGCGGAGCGCGTCCTTGGACAGCGCCTGGAGATCCTCGACGAGCGCATATTCCCGACCTCGGATAAGCGCGAGTGCCCGCGCAGCCTGGACGAGGCTGATCGGGCCGCGCGGGCTGGCGCCGTAGGCGACGTACTCGGACGACTCCCGGGTAGCGGTCGCCAGATTGACCGCGTAGCTGATCAGCGCCGGGTCGACGTAGATCTCGAAGACGGCGCGTTGGAGCGACTTCAACCCTTCGAGCGTGAGCGCCTCGCGGAGTTCGGGCGGCGGGACGAGCTGGCGTTCGACGATCGTCAGCTCCTCGTCGTGCTCCGGGTAGCCAATCAGGATCTTGAGCATGAAGCGGTCGATCTGCGCCTCCGGCAGGGGATACGTCCCCTCGGACTCGATCGGGTTCTGGGTCGCCATGACGAGGAAGGGATCGGGCACCAGGAAGGTCTCGTGGCCGATCGTCACCTGCCGCTCCTGCATGACCTCGAGCAGCGCGGACTGCACCTTCGCCGGCGCGCGGTTGATCTCGTCCGCGAGCAGGAAGTTGCAGAACACCGGGCCGAGCTCGGTCTCGAACGTGCCTTCGCCGGCCCGGTAGATCCGGGTTCCGACCAAGTCGGAGGGGACGAGGTCCGGTGTGAACTGGACGCGCGAGAAGGTTCCGCCGAGGACCCCTGCCGCCGACTTGATCGTGAGCGTCTTGGCCAGACCCGGGACGCCTTCGATCAGCAGATGGCCCTGCGCGAGCAGGCACACGAGGACACGCTCGAGCATGGCCTCCTGACCGGCGATCACCCGCCGAATCTCGAACAACGCTTGCTCGAGTCGCTCCTTGGCTTCGGCGGGGCTTGGCAGGGGCTGCTCGGTCTCGGACACGGGGAACTCCTCTCTCGCGGCTCTCCGTTCCAGGAGAGCAGGCAAACCTAAGTTTTCGCTGAGAGCCTCCCCAGGCTCGCCGTCAGACTACCGGCTAACCTTGCCCGATCCCATGGCGACGGTTGAGGACACGGAGGTACGGCGCCAAGCACCGGAGGTCTTCCGGTACTACGAGCTTGCGAAGAAACGGGAGTGGCAGGTGCGGGACATGCCGTGGGACGAGCTGCCCCCGATTCCGGAGAGCTCCGGGGCGAAGGACAAGCAGGCCCGGCGGCGCGACATCTGGCGCTCGGTCATCACGCAGCAGCTCCAGGCTGACTCGCTGGCCGTCGAGATGGCCGCCCAGCTGCTGGAGCTCGCGCGCCACCAGGAGGCGAAGCTCTACTACTCGACAATGGCCCAGGACGAGGCCCGCCACGTCGAGGCCTGGCTGCGCCTGATCGAGGCGGCCGGCGGCCCGACCGAGCGCGACCCCCATCTCGACAAGCTGGCGCAGATCTTCCTCGGCCTCGACGAGCTCGAGGAGAAGGTCCTTCTGATGCAGGTCTTCTTCGAGCGGATGATCATCCCGCGGTTCCGCCTGATCGCCCGCGCCTCGCGGGGGACAGTGCTCGAAGATCTCTGCAACCGGCTGACGATCGACGACGGCATCCACCACGGATCGGGGATGGCCTACGAGAAAGTCCTGCTCCGCACGGCGTCGAAGGAGACCAAGGAGAAGATGCTCAAGGGCGCGAGCAAGATGCTCCCGATCTTTGCCGAGCACGTGCTCTGGCGGCCGAAGGAGCGCGATTTCGTCAGCACGAGCATGCGCTCGCGGGACCTCGCCCGTGTCCGGCGCGAGATCGAAGAGGGGATCAAGATCGCGGCGTCGCTCGGTCTCGACGTCAGCGACATCGAGTACGCGATTCCCTCCTGATCCGGCGACTGCCCGCTACGTCCTTCGGCGTTGCCGTTGCGGCCGGATTCGTTGGCGCCGGGCGACCCGTCGGATTACCGGAAACTCCTCGAGGCTGTGGCCGGCGCCGGTCGCGACGCACGTGAGTGGCGCATCCGCGACGTAGACGGGCAGGTTCGTCTCGAGGCGCAACAGCTCGTCGAAGCCGCGCAGGAGCGAGCCGCCCCCGAGGAGCACGATTCCCCGATTCGTGATGTCGGCCGCAAGTTCGGGCGGTGTGGCCTCGAGGGTCTCCTTGACCGTATAGATGATCTGGCTTATCGGCCGTTCGAGCGCCTCGCGAGCTTCTGCGGCCGTAAAACGAACTCGCCTGAGGCCCCCCGAGACCAGATCGCGGCCGCTCACCTCGGTGTCAGGGATTCCCGCGATGTCGATCGCGCACCCGACGTCGATCTTCACCTCCTCGGCTCGTTCCTGGCCGATCAGAATCTTGCGGTGATCTCGCACGTAGCGAACGATCGCTTCGTCCATCTCGTAGCCGCCCACGCGAAGCGACCGCGAGACGACGATCCCGCCGAGTGAGATGACCGCGACCTCGGTCGTCCCTCCGCCGATGTCGACGACCATGTTGCCGCTCGGCTCGGCGATCGGGAGGCCGGCGCCGATCGCCCCAGCCATCGGCTCCTCGATCACGTCGGCCTCGCGCGCACCGGCAGTGAGGGTGGCTTCCTTGACGGCGCGCTCTTCGACGTCGGTGATCCCGCTCGGGACACAGAGGACGACACGTCGGTGGATGCCCCGATGGCCGTTGGCCTTGGCGAGGAAGCGACGGAGCATCTGCTCGGTCACATCGAAGTCCGCGATCACGCCGTGGCGCAGTGGACGCGTCGCTCGAATCGTTGCAGGCGTGCGGCCGATCATCCTCCGCGCCTCGTCCCCGACCGCCTGCACATTGCCGCTCGTCTCGTCGATCGCGATCACCGACGGCTCGAACAGGATGATCCCTTCGTGGCGAACGAAGACGACGGTATTGGCCGTGCCGAGATCGACCGCCATGTCGCGGCGGCCGTAGGCCGGCAGGTAGCGCGATAGGCGCATGATGCGATTCCATCACGCGGGAGGAACGTCTCGCGGCTTGGCTACTCGCTCTCGAGCTTGAGCGCGGCCGAGTTGATGCAGTAGCGCACCCCGGTCGGATGCGGGCCGTCCGGAAAGACATGGCCAAGGTGGCCGCCACAGTTCGCGCAGAGCACCTCCGTCCGCACCATCCCGTGAGTCGCGTCGCGCTCTTCCTCGACGGCGTCCTCGGCAGCGGGTGCGTAGAACGCCGGCCAGCCGCAGCCCGAGTCGTACTTCGTGTCCGACACGAAGAGCTCGGCGCCGCAGCCGGCGCAGCGGTACGTCCCGGGCTCGAAGACGTGGTCGTACTCGTTGACGAACGGTGCCTCGGTGCCCTTCTCTCGCAAGACGTGGTACTGCTCGGGCGTCAGCTCCGCCCGCCAATCGGCTTCGGTCTTCTCGATCTTCGGCATAGGCGTGCAGTCTGCCAGCTATGTGTCATCCGACCGAGCGCCGGGCACGTAGGACCCCGCAGAAGCGACAACGACCGACGAGGGGGGATCGCTTTCATGCGAAGGATCACGCTTCTAACAGTCTGGACTGCTGTTGCGGCAATCGTTCTGGCCGCCCCACTCGGGGCGGGTGGCGGCTTTCCAGAGCGGATCTCCCTGCCCGACAGCTTCCGACCCGAGGGGATCGCGATCGGACAAGGCGGGACGTTCTACGTCGGCTCGATTCCAACGGGCGCGATTTACCGCGGCAATCTCAGGACCGGGGAGGGCTCGATCTTCGTGCCCGGCGCAGAAGGGCGAGCTGCGATCGGCGTGGAGTTCGACCACGGACTCCTGTTCGTCGCCGGCGGCCCGACGGGCAAGGGCTTCGTCTACAGCGCGCGCACCGGCAACCTGTTCGCGACGCACACGTTCTTCACGCCCACGGCCCCAGGGCAGACGTTCGTGAACGACGTCGCGATCGCGCGAGGCGGCGCCTACTTCACGGACTCGATCCGGCCGTTCCTGTATCGCGCTGGGGAGACTGGAGTCGAGGCGATACCCCTCAGCGGCGACATCGTCTACGGCCCCGGCAACAACGCCAACGGCATCGAAGCGACGCCCGACGGCAAGACGCTGATCATCGTCCAAACCAACGTCGGGAAGGTCTTCACGGTGGATCCAGAAACCGGGCAAACCAACGAGATCGTCCTGAACCAGGCCGTCGAGAGGGGCGATGGGCTGCTGCTGGACGGGCAAACGCTCTACGTCGTTCAGAACCGGGACAACAAGGTGGCGGTCGTCAGGCTCGAGCCGGGCTTGGCTTCAGGGACGGTGACCACGCACCTCACCGACCCCGACTTCGACGTCCCGACGACGATCGATGAGTTCGGCAACCGGCTCTACGCGGTGAACGCGCGCTTCAGGACGCCGCCGGCGCCGCTCGAGACCGAGTACTGGGTGGCGCAGTTCCGGAAGGCGAGCGGGCCCTAGCTAACGGGGCACGGGGCGGTCGGCGAGCCGGTAGCAACCATGCCGCCGGCTCCGACCGCCTCGCCGCCCGGAAGACACTGGATGCGCCGCCCGGCGGCGGCGGCAGGCTTCGGCGTGTTCGTCGGGCATCGGCTCGCCTGTACCTCCGCTATGCGATGAGGTCCGAGTAGCGCTCGCGCCAGTCCTCATCAGAGACCGAGCGGCGGAAGAAAGCCTCGAACACCGCGCGGGGCGAGGACCCCTCTGCCCGCGCGACCAGCGAAGCCGTCGCGGCGAGCAGGTAGCGGAGCAGATCACCCTCGATTCGGGCTGCGGCGAGCGCCTGCTCGAAGGCCCAGACCATCTTCTCCGCCTCGGCCGGCGGCAGGGTCGAACGGAGCTCGCCTGCAAGCGTCTCGAGGTCGAGTCGATGCCAGTCGGGGGCCGACATGTAGTCGTTATCGGCACGGCAGCGGAAGGACGCGAGACGTACCGAGACGTTTCAGCGCCGATGGGGCGGGAGAGGACCGAGGAAGTCGAAAAGGAGGAACAGATGTCAGCCGCAGATCTCTGGACCTACCGCGACACCACCGCCGGCACCACCGACTTGGCGGGCTACAAGGTCGAGGCGCTCGACGGATCGATTGGCTCCGTCGACGA
>DASQTZ010000033.1:0-3627 GCA_035641605.1 Gaiellaceae bacterium
CCGTCACAGCGCCGCCCGGAAGGCGCGCGCGGAGTCATCCCCGAAGACCGCGAAGATCACGCGCTCGAGCGACGTCGACTCGAACGCGCGTGCCGCCGACACCATGATCTCGGCGCACTCCTCGAGCGGGAAGCCGCCAACGCCGGTGCCGAAGGCCGGAAGGGCGAGCGACCTTGCCCCCAGCTCGTCCGCGACTCGCAGGCAGCTCTCAGTCGTGCGGCGGACGAGGTTGGCGTCGGTGCGAAGGTCCTGGCCCATCACGGCGCCGTGGATCACCCAGTTCGCGGGCAGTCGCCCGGCCGTCGTCGCCACTGCATCGCCGATCTCAATCGGGCCCGACCTGACCGCCTCGCGCTCGATCTCCTCTCCCCCGGCCCGTTTGATCGCGCCGGCCACACCCGCGCCCATCCACAGCGCGTTGTTCGCGGCGTTCGCGATCGCGTCCACCTCGAGTGCAGTGATGTCGCCGTTCACGACGGAGAGCTCGAGCTCAGCCACGGCGGAGCCACCAGAAGCGCTCGTCCTCGCCCTCCTCCTCCCGCCGCTCCGCGAGCGTCTTGCCGCCGTACTCCTCGGCGGTCAGGTCCATCTGCGCGGCGAAGCCGGTCGCGGCCATCGAGAAGGTCAACGCATGCACGGCGACGTCCCAACCCTGGAGCGGGCCAAGGTCCTCCAGCAGGCCGAACGCCTCCCGGTGGCGGACGTCGAACACCGCGAACCCGCCGTGGGGCTTGCCCGTGAAGTGGTCGTGGAAGACGACGAAGCCGCGGCGGCGGTCGGCAACGTACTCGTTCAGCAGCTCGTTCGCCTGCCGCGCCGTCACGCCGTCGGGCGCCACGGCGTAGACCACGTAGCAGCGCTGCTTGCCGCGCTCGAGGTCAGCCAAGCAGCTCCTCCAAGCCGACGGTGAGCCCCGGCGGCAGGCTCGGGAGCTTCCCGAGCGCGAGCAGGACGCCGGGCACATACGCCTCGCGGTTGAAGGCGTCGTGCCGGATCGTGAGCAGCTGGCCGTCGCCGCCGAACAGGACCTCCTGGTGGGCGACGAGCCCTGGGAGCCGAACCGAGTGGATCTCGGCGCCGCCGATTCGTTCTGCCGTCGCTCTAGCGGTACCGGAAGGCGCATCCTTCTTCGCCTCGCCGTGGAGCTCGACGATCTCGGCGCGCGGCAGGTGGCGGGCGGCCTGGGCGGCGAAACGCATCATCAGTACCGCTCCGATCGCGAAGTTCGGGGCGTAGAAGAGCGCGACGCCCTTCTCCTCGGCGAGCCCCGCCAGTCCGGACGGCTCCCAGCCGGACGTCCCGACAACGCACGGGATCGCTCGCTCGAGCGCCGCTCTCACGTTTGCCTCCACGGCCTCAGGCGCAGTGAAGTCGAGCATCGCCTCGGCGGCGGCGAGCTCGACCAGATCGTGTCCGGCCGCCTCCAGCGCCGGCGCCAACACCGAACCGACCCTGCCGCCGCGCCCGTTGAGGGCGACCTTCACGCCGCGGCTGTCGCGAGCGCCGGATTAACGCGCTCGACGGCGGCGAGAAAGTGGTCCTCGCTCGGCCCGATGGCCGCCGCCGACAGACGCTCAGGTGCCAGCAAGACGCCAGCGAGCTCGGCCAGGCTGTCTGCGTCGACCGCGTCGATCTCCGCGATGATCCTGTCGAGCGAGAGCATCTCCGTGTCGGTGATCAGCGACTTTCCGAGGCGGCTCATGCGGCTCGAGGTCGCTTCCATGGAGAGCAGGATCCGACCCTTGAGGTTCTCCTTGGCCCGTTCGAGCTCGTTCGGACGCAGGTTTCCGGAGGCGATGTCGCCGATCTGCTCCGCCGCGATCTCGAGACACGGGCCGAGGTTCTCTTCACGCGTGCCGACGTAGAGCCCGATCTGACCCGTGTCGGTGTACTGCGACGCGAACGTGTAGACGGCGTAGGCCATCCCCCGCTTCTCGCGGATCTCCTGGAAGAGCCGCGACGAGGCGGATCCGCCGAGGATTGCGTCCAGCAGCGAGGCGGCGAAGCGGCGGCGGTCCGACCGCGCGATGCCCGGCGCCGCGAGGCACAGGTGGTACTGCTCGGTGTCCTTGCGCATGAAGCGCAGGTCGGGCGGCGGGGGCTTCACGAGCGGCGAGCGGACGCGTCTCCCCCGCGCCGGCGTCTCGCCAACCTTCGACTCCGCCTGCTCCAACCGACCGAGCAGGTCGTTGTGGTCGAGATTCCCGGCCGCCGCCACGACGACGTTGCCGGGGAGGTACATCGAGCGGTGGTACGCCGTGATGCTCCGGCGCGAGACGGACGAGATCACCTCCGCCGTGCCGATCACGGGCCGCCCGAGCGGATGGTGGCCGAAGACCGCCTCGGCGATGAGATCGTGGACGAGCTCCTGCGGCTGGTCCTCGTACATCGCGATCTCCTCGAGGACGACCTCGCGTTCGGAGTCGACCTCGGCGAACAGCGGTGCGTAGACCATGTCGCTCATCACGTCGATCGCCTCGTCGAGGTGGTGGTCGGCGACACGCGCGTAGACCACGGTGTGCTCCCGCGACGTGGCCGCGTTCAGCTCGCCGCCCATGGCGTCGAAGACCTCGGCGATCTCTTGCGCGGTGTACTTCTCAGTGCCCTTGAAGAGCAGGTGCTCGATGAAGTGGGAGACGCCGGCGCGCTCGTCGCGCTCGTCCCTCGATCCGGCGCCGATCCAGAACCCGAGCGCGACCGACCGGACGTGCGTTAGCCGCTCAGTGACGACCCGCTGGCCGGAGTCGAGCTCCGAGAGGACGTACTTCTGCACGGACGGATCGTACTGGCGGCCTCGTTTGCTAGCGCTTCGTGAGCCATGTCATGAAACCGCGCGTCCGGCGGCAGCAGGCAGTGTCACTCATCCGGGGGTTGTCGCACCCGTCGGGCTGGACGAAGGACCTGAACACCCATGGCGCCATACGGGCGGACGGCCACGTCCTGACGTACGAGGAGGTCTCGTCGATGTGACCACGAATCCGCCCGCCGAGCGAACAAGCGCCTCGTTCGCACGCCGCCAACCGAAAGGAAGCCGCAGATGAACAAGCGCGTCGCCCATGTCGCGTCAATCGCCATCCTCGCCTTCGCTCTGTTGCTCACGCCCGCCGCTCTCGCCGCCAAGGGCCGTGGAGGCGGCAAGCCGAGCGGGGGTAGCACGAACGGCTCCAGCATCCGCCTCGCCCCCCTCGTCTTCGACGCGAACGGCAACGGCCTACCGGACCATGCCGACGTCGTAACGTTCAACGTCTCGACGACCGCCACGCTCGAGCCCTTCGTCAACGTCCGGTGCTACCAGAACGGCGCGTTGGTACTCAACAGCTGGCAGGGCTACTTCGAGGGAGCTCTCAACAGCAGCCGGGACTTCACCCTTGGTTCCGGGGCGTGGCCGAGCGGAGCGGCCGATTGCACGGCGAGCCTGGACAGGTACGCGCGCAACAAGTGGAACGTGCTCGCGACGACAAGTTTCCACGTCGGCGCGTAGCCCGGAGCGAGCCTCAACGAACGAGAGAGAGGCCCCGAGGGCCTCTCTCTCATCTCGCTCGAGCTGGGTTACGGAAGATTCGTACCCGGCCCGGGGTCGTTCGTGTAGGTGATGCTGTGGCGTTCGGCATCACACGCACTTTGCTT
>DASQTZ010000034.1:0-11269 GCA_035641605.1 Gaiellaceae bacterium
GCTCGACGACCGTGATCGCGAGCTGATCGCCCTGCGCTACGGCGCCGATCTCACCGCTCGCCAGATCGCCGAGCTCTTCGGCGCGCGCACGAACGCGATCGAGGTCGCCCTGCACCGCGCGCTGGGACGCCTGCGAGCGACGTATGGAGAAGAGGAGGGTCCCGCTGTAAGGAAACGCGAGGCATCCCGGTAGTAGGGGTACAGATGCCAAGCAATTAGGGGGACTGACATGCGTTACTGGCGGAGACGGCATGAGCCGTTCGATCTCGAGGCCGAGCTAAGGGGCGGCCGGCCCGAGCCCACGCCTGACTTCGTGCACCAGCTCGAGGCACGCGTCAGGGAAAGCGGCCGCACCCGCGTCGGCTCGCTACGCATCGCCTTCGTCGGTGCTCTGACGGCTGTGATGCTGCTTGCCCTCGCGTCGGTCGGCGGCGTCGGGAATGCGTCATCGGCCGCGCGCGACGCGGCGGTCAGCGTCACGCGCGTGGTCTCACCGACTGATCGCGTCGTCGGGGTGCTCAAGAAGAGCGCGGCGATCGACCAGTACAAGCCGAAGGCGAAGAAGAAGACGAAGAAGGTCAAGAAGGCCAAGAAGGGCAAAGGCGTCAAGGGCCGGGTCAAGGCCCGCACGAGGCCGCCGTTCACCGGCTAACCGACCGAACAGGGCTAGGTTCGAGAGGGCGTCCCGGAAGGGCGCCCTCTCTCCGCTAGAAGATTCGAGGGGTCGAAGCAAATTGGATGCAGGTCGAAGACACCGGGGAGCCCGCGGAGCGTTTAGCGTCGCGCTCCTCGCGTGCGCGCTCGCCGCTACAGGCGCGTCGCCGGCGAGCGACGGGGTTCTCTGGCAGGGGAGTACGCCCGAGCACGGGACAGCCGTGGTCGCCGGGATCGGCACGGAGCTTCGCCTCCCGCTGGAGGCTTCCGGGCCGCTGGGCTCGTCTGTTGAGATCTTCGCCCACCGACTTCCCGCCGGCGCCCGCCTCCAGCGCGTCTCCAGCGCGCCGGCCAAGGTCATCTTCCGCTGGCGGCCCTCTGCGCGGCAGTGGGGGGATTGGACGCTCTTCTTCGGCGCCGCCGCCGGCGGGGGGACCGCGCCCGCATTGAGGGTGTATGTCCACGTCGGCAAGCGTGCCGCGCGCACCTTCCGGCTCTCGAACGTCAACGGCCGGTCGCAGAACGCGACGCTGCTTCGCTCCGTCAACGCGCGTGCTCGGCCGGCCGCCTCGGCCCGTGTCCTCATCAGGCTTCGAGAGGTGACTCCGGAGCACGTCCCGCACGTGGTCTACCTCCTCGGCGGGACGATCGATCGGCAGGGGCGCTACTGGCTCCGTGTCCGGCTTCCGATGCTGCCCAACGGCTCCTCCGGATGGATCCCGAGAGATTCTGTCGACCACTTTCGGTCGGTCGACACCCACCTCGTGATCGATCGCGCTCGCTTCCAGGCGACACTCTTCCGCCGCGGCCGTGCCATCTTCCGTTCGATCGTGGGCGTAGGGCAACCGCACTGGCCGACACCGCCCGGGCGCTTCTACGTCCGCGAGCGGCTGACGGGCTTCACCGACCCGATCTACGGTGCGATCGCGTTCGGCACGAACGGGCGCTCTTCAGTGCTGACCGACTGGCCTGGGGGCGGCTTCATCGGCATCCACGGCACCAATCAGCCCCAGATTCTTCCGGGGCGCGTCTCGCACGGGTGCGTGCGGCTGCCGAACCCCTCGATCCGGCGTCTCGATCGTCTGATGCGCATCGGGACCCCGGTGACGGTCAGGTAGCCGGAGGGTCGGATATCGTGTCGGCCGCTTGACGGGAGGGCGGCATCTCGCACTGGCTGTGGCGGCACTCGCTTGCTTGGCGCTGCCCGCTTCAGTCTCCGCACGGTTGACGACGAAACAGGAACCGAAGCCCAAGCCAAAGTCCTTCATTCTCAGCAGCGAGAAGAAAGAGCTCTATCGCTACGCGTTCGTGATCCGCTCTGCCGTCGTACGCAGCGCTCCGCGGCGGACAGCGGCATCGGTCGCGAAGCTGGGCCGGTGGACGCCGGAGGGGACGACGAACCTCGTCCTGACCCTCGAAGGCCGCCGAACCCCGCGCGGCGTCTGGATCAAGGTTCGCCTGCCCATTCTTCCGGCCAACCGCTCCGGGTGGGTACAGCGGAAGGCTCTGAGCGACTGGAAGGAAATCCGGACACGCCTCGTCGTCGACCGCCGCCGACTGACGGCGACGCTCTACCGCCGCGGCAAGGTCGTCTTCCGGGCACCGGTCGGCGTCGGGCTGTCGCGCTGGCCGACCCCTCGAGGCGAGTTCTTCATCCGCAACCAGCTCTATGGGTTCGGGAACGCGGTCTACGGCCCGATCGCATTCGGGACGAGCGCGCGTTCACCGGTACTGACCGACTGGCCCGGGGGCGGCTTCATCGGCATTCACGGCACGGATCAGCCGAGCATCATCCCCGGCCGGGTGTCGCACGGCTGCATCCGGATGAAGAACGGCCACATTCTCCGACTGGCGAAGCTGATGCCGGTCGGTTCGCCGCTGACTGTCCACTAAGGCGCCGCTTACGGCGCCGACCTCAGGACGCGCGGGCTTTGCCTGCGCGTCCGTCTGAAATGACCGGTCGAAACGCTCGAGAGTTCGCAAAAACGCTCGCAGCTCAGGCCGCGAGCTTCTCGAGCCCCGTCGTCTGGTCGAGGCGCCAGAGCTCGACGTAGCCACCGATCGGCTCGTCGTCGACGAGGATCTGCGGCACCGTCCAGCGGCCTGTCAGCTCGAAGATCGTCTGGCGGAAGGCGGGATCGTCGTCGAGCGAGATCTCCTCGTACGGAACCCCACGCTGCTCGAGCAGTGCCTTGGCGCGGACGCAATAGCCGCACCAGCGCGTGGTGTAGAGCCGCACTCGCGCCATCCCGGCAGTTTTCCCGACGGGTGCCACTTCTACACTTGCAATGTGGCGGGCCGCAGTTACAAGACGGAGGCGGTCGTGCTGCGCTCGCTGCGGTTCGGAGAAGCCGATCGGGTACTGCACCTCTACACGCTCGAGCGGGGCCGGGTCGGGGCGGTGGCCAAAGGCATCCGCCGCACCAAGTCGCGCTTCGGCGCCCGGCTCGAGCCGCTCAGTCACGCCGAGCTCATCCTCCACGAAGGGACGGGCGAGCTGCACACCGTCACCGGCGTCGACCTCGTGCGTGCCCACCGGCCGGCGCGCGAGGACTCGTACCGGCTCGGCGTCGGGTTCGTCGCTCTCGAGGCGATGCTCCGGCTCTTTCCGGAGCAGGAGGCGAACCCCCGCGCCTTCCAGGCGCTCACCCGCTTCCTGGATCTGCTCGACGAGGCCGAGCCACGGACGGGGGAGCGCGCAGCGACCGACCCACTCGTCCTCGGCTTCCAGCTCAAGCTGCTCTGGCTCTCTGGGTACCTGCCGCACTTGACGAGCTGTGCCGAGTGCGGCTCGGAGGCGGGGCTTGTGGGTTACTCGCCTCGGGCCGGCGGTGCCGTGTGCGCGAACTGCCGCGCAGATGCAATCGCGCTTTCGCCGGCAGGGCTGCGCGGGATCGAGGCGCTACTCCGGAGCCCGCTCGCCGATGCCGCCAACCTGGGATTGAGCGCGCGGGCGGCGCGCGAGGCGCTGGCGGTGATCGCCTCGAGTTACGAGTATCACGGCGGCTTCCGCCTCAAGACGCTGTCTGCTTAGTCCTTGATGTCCTCGGCGACGCGGTCCTTGAACGGCTTCAGCGTCTCGAAGAGCTGATCCGCCGGCACCTTCCGCTTCGGCTCACCGCCGACCAGCCATGGCGCGGCTTCGATCGCGGCATCCCAGGCGGCCTCCTCGACCTCCCGCTCTACCGCGTCACCGGCTTCGGGCTCCTCGTCCTCCAACGGCTCGACCGCATCGAGATAGACGTTCGTGAAGCCGTTCCGCTCCTCCTGGTGGAAGCGGATGCGCGCTCGCCCGCCCTCAGCTTCGACGGCTTTGCGCGCAATCGGCTCGCGGAACGTCGTGTACTCGTTCCCGTCCTCGTCGACGAGGACGTACCGCGTGTTCCCCGAACGGGTCTCGTGGGCCTTGACCTCGGCGACGCGAAGTTCCCGCGTTTCGGCCATATGCAGGCCGTTTCCCGCCCTTCGTGAGCCCAAACACCCGTCAGTAGGATTGCCCGACCCGTGGCCCTGAACTATCAGAACATGATCGCGGCGCTCCAGGCCTACTGGGCCGAGCGTGAGTGCGTCGTCATGCAGCCGTACCACACCGAGCTCGGCGCCGGCACCTTCAATCCGGCAACCTTCCTGCGCTGTCTCGGACCGAACCCGTGGCGCACCGTGTACGTCGAGCCGGTCATTCGCCCGACCGACGGACGCTACGGCGAGAACCCCTACCGGTTCCAGCACTATTTCCAGCTGCAGGTCGTCCTCAAGCCGGCGCCCCACGACATCCTCGACCAGTACTTCGGCTCGCTCGAGGCGGTCGGGATCGATACGCGCAAGCACGACGTGCGCCTCGTGGAGGACGACTGGGAGGGGCCGACGCTCGGTGCGTGGGGGCTCGGCTGGGAGGTCTGGGTCGACGGGATGGAGGTAACGCAGTTCACCTACTTTCAGCAGCTGGGTGGGATGGACGTCGAGGTCGTCTCCGGCGAGATCACGTACGGACTGGAGCGGCTGGCGATGTTCCTCCAGGGCAAGCGGAGCGCGTTCGAGCTCGAGTGGGCGCCCGGCCTCAGCTGGGGTGAGATCTACCAGGAGAACGAGCGGCAGTGGTCGGCGTACAACTTCGAGGAGGCGCCGATCGACACGCTGATGCGCCGATTCGAAGAGCACGAGGGCGAATGCATCCACCTGCTGGCGAAGCAACTGCCGCTCGTGGCCTACGACCAGGTGCTGAAGGCCTCGCACACCTTCAACCTGCTCGACGCGCGCGGGGCGATCTCGGCCACCGAACGCGCGTCCTACATCGGCCGGGTTCGGGACCTGGCCCGTCGTGTCGCGGAGGAGTACCTCGCACTCGCTGCTGCTTGAGATCGGGTGCGAGGAGCTGCCGGCCGCGTCGGTCTACGAGGCCGAGGCGCAGCTGCCCGCGCTCTGCGAGCGGCACGTGGGGCTGAAGCCCGAACACGTCTACGTCGGACCGAGGCGCCTCGCGATCCTCGTCTCCGGTCTCGAGGAGGCAACCGGCGACGAGTGGGTCAAGGGCCCCCCGGTCGCCCTGCGGGAGAAGGCGGCCGCGGGGTTTGCGAAGCGCCACGGGGTGTCCGTCGAGCACCTGGAGGAACGCGACGGGTTCCTCGGGGTCGTGTCCAGGGGTCAGACGCTTCATGAGGTCCTGCCGGGACAGGTCGATGCCATCATCCGCGGCCTCCGGTTCGGCAAGACGATGCGCTGGGACGCTTCAGGCCTGCGTTTTCCGCGTCCCGTTCGCTGGACCTGCGCCCTGCTCGACGACGGTGCCGTTGAAGGTCACGGCACGAAGACGTACGGCCATCGTTTCACCCACGGCGAGCTCGACCTTCCGACAGCCGAGGCCTATCTGGACACGCTGCGCGCCGCCGGCGTCGAGCCGGACGCCGCCGAGCGGGAGCGCCGGATTCGGGAAGGGCTCGACGGCCTCGGCGACTGGAGCGATCCACTCCGCAAGGTTCGCGAGGTCGTCCACCTCGTCGAGAGCCCGCTCGTGCTCGAAGGGACGTTCCACGAGCGCTTTCTCTCGCTTCCGAGCCGCGTCGTCGAGACGGCGATGCAGTCGCACCAGCGTTACTTCCCGCTCGGCGGCAACCGGTTCGCCGTCGTCGCCAACGGCGGGGATCCCGACACGGTGCGGGCCGGGAACGAGCAGGTGCTCGAAGGCCGACTCGACGACGCCACGTTCACGCTCGAGCGTGATCTCGCGGCGGGCATCGAGCAACTCGCCGGGCGGCTCGACTCGATCGTCTACTTCGCCGGCGCCGGGACGTTCGCGGACAAAGCCGAACGCCTCCGGAAGCTCGCCGGACGCCTCGGTGGCGGCGACGCCTCGCTCGAGGCGGCGCGGCTCGCAAAGGCCGACCAGGCGGCGGAGCTCGTCCGTGAGTTCCCGGAGCTGGAGGGCTACATCGGTGCCGAGTACGCACGACTGGCCGGATTTCCCGAGGCGGTGTGTGCGGCGATCGCGGAGCAGTACCTGCCGGACTCTGCGGGCGGGCCGCTGCCGGCGACCGAGCCGGGCCGGGTGCTGGCCGCCGCGGACAAGATCGACACGCTGACCGTCTCGTTCTCGCTCGGGCACAAGCCGACCGGCTCACGCGACCCCTTCGGCCTTCGCCGGGCGGCGATCGGACTCTGCCGGCTCGCGACCGAGGGCGGTCTCTCGATTCCGCGCGAGCTGCTCACCGAGGAGGTCGCGGAGTTCGTCGAGGAGCGCTTCGAGAGCCTCCTGCCCGACGTGCCCGTCGAATTCGTTCGCGCTGCGCGGGCGGCGAACGTGCGAGATCTGGGCTCGGTCGCCCGCCTCGCGCAGGCGCTGGCGGCGTTGCCCGACGAACGACTGGAGCCGATCCACACCGCCTATGTCCGCGCAAGCAAGCTGGGGGAGAGCGAAGAAGCGGCCGCCACGGTCGATCAGAAGCTCCTCGTCGAGCCTGCCGAGGAACAGGTCGCCAAGGCGCTCGAGCAGGTCGAGCCCGAGCTCGCGTCCGCCCTTGAGGCGGCCGACTTCGACGCGGCCGTCGAGGCAGGCGCCAAGCTAGGCCCGGTCCTGCACCACTTCTTCGAGGACGTGCTGGTGATGCACGAAGACCCCGCCCTCCGCCAGAACCGACTGCGTCTGCTCCTGGATGTCCGCGACACGCTCCGATCGCTCGGAGACCTCGGCCAGATCCCGCGTTAACGGAACCTCAACGAGGTTCTCAGGCGGTTCTTAGACGCCGGGTGTTCCATGGTGGCCATGAGCAAGCAAGTGACAACAATCGCCGCGGCCATCCTGCTCGCAGCCGGCGTCGGCGGCGCGGTCGGCGCGGGGGTCGCGCTCCAGACCGACGACAACCCCGTCGCGACCGTTCCGTCGGCGCAGCCTGTCGCGCGCACGACGTCATCGATCTCGGCTGTCTATCAGCGCGTCAAGGACAGCGTCGTCGAGGTGCAGACCTCGGCCGGCGCACAAGGGGGTGCCACCGGCAGCGGCTTCGTCATCGACGAGGAAGGCCACATCGTCACGAACCAGCACGTCGTCGACGGAGCACAGTCCGTCACCGTCCGCTTCTCGGACGGCACTGAGGACCAGGCGACCGTCGTCGGCGGCGACCCTTCCACCGATATCGCAGTCCTCGACGTCGACCGGCCGAGCTCTCGGCTGACGCCGTTGAGTTTCGCCGCGGACGGCTCACTCGAGGTCGGCGACGCGGTGATCGCGATCGGGAGCCCATTCGGGCTCGAAGGCACGCTGACGACAGGAGTGATCAGCGCGCTCGGTCGTGAGATCGAGTCGCCGAACGGCTTCACGATCGAGAACGTCGTCCAGACCGACGCGGCGCTCAATCACGGCAACTCAGGCGGGCCCGTCCTCGACATGCAGGGCCGCGTCGTCGGCGTCGCCGCCCAGATTGCAAGCGAGTCCGGGGGCAGCGACGGGATCGGCTACGCCGTCCCGGGCGACACCGCCCAGCGCGTAGCGCGCGAGCTGATCCAGGACGGCAGCGTCGAGCACGCCTACCTGGGAGTCAGCCTCCGCGACCAGGGGGCAGCGACGCTCGTCCAGGTCGTCGCGGGTAGCCCGGCCGACCGGGCGGGGCTCCAGGCCAGCGACGTGGTCACCAAGGTTGAGGGCGATGCGATCGAGAACGGCGACGAGCTGCGCGCGGCAATCGACGCGAGGAAGCCCAGCGACAAGATCACCCTCACGATCGAGCGGGCGGGCGACGAGCGCACCGTTCAGGTAACGCTCGGCCAGCGCCCGGCCACCGCTCAATAACCCTCCCTCCTTCCCCACGGGCCATGTCCGGTGCCAGGCACCGGACATGGCCCGGCGGGACGAGAGGGCGCTACCCTCCGGCCGGTGACCGTCGTCGAGCTGCACATGATCTCGGACGCCACTGGGGCGACGGCGAAGCGCCTCGTCCAGGCGCTCGAGGCTCAGTTTCCCGAGCAGGAGTTCGAGGACATCGTCCACCCGATGGTCGAGACCGTCGACGACCTGCGGCTTGCCGTCGAGCGCGCGAAAGGCCGTCCCGCGGTGATCGTCTACACGATCGTCAAACCCGAGCTCCGAGACGCCATGCACGACCTCTGCCGCAAGGCGAAGGTGCACTACTGCGACGTCCTCCGGCAGCCGATCGACTCTGTCGCCAAGGTCTCCGGCCAGGCCGCGAAGATGACGCCTGGGGCCCGTCCACCACTCGACTCGAACTACTTCCGCCGGATGGCCGCGATCGAGTTCGCGGTGAAGTACGACGACGGCGTGGGCGGAGGTCTCGACGACGCCGACATCGTTCTGGTCGGCGTCTCACGCACCTCGAAGACGCCGCTCTCGATCTACCTCGGGTACCTGGGATACAAGGCGGCGAACGTCCCCGTCGTGAAGGGGATCGAGGCGCCCTCGAAGCTGTTCGAGATCGACCAGTCGAAGATCATCGGCCTGACGATCGGCGCCGAGCGACTCGCCGAGATTCGCGCCGACCGCGCGAAGCGTCTCGGAGGCAACAACCGGCGCTACCAGGAGCTGGTCGAGATCTACGACGAGCTCGAGCAGGCCGAGGCGCTGCACCGCAAGCTCGGCTGCCCGGTGATCGAGATCTCGGAGCTCTCGATCGAGGAGACCGCTGCCCGGATCATCGCCATGGTCGAACGCCGCCAGACCGCGGCGACCACGGCGTGAACCCTGAAGCGGCGGCAGCACGCGCCAAGCCGATCCCGCTCTGGCGCTGGGGTCTTTGGTGGCTGCTGCTGCTCGTCGCCGGCCTGCTCTTCTACTTCCTGATGGCGCCGATCTGGCTCGGCCTGCGCGGCCTCGCCTGGATCGCCGAGTTCAGGGCGAGGCGACGCCGCTCCGGTTGAGCTCGAAGACGAGCTCGCGGCCGTCCTCTTCGTCCATCCGCTCGCCGGTCTGCCTGAAACCGAACTTGCGGACGATCGCCAGCGACGGCTCGTTGTCCGGCGCTACCGAAAGCACGAAGTGCTGGATGCCGGCCCGCTGCCCGGCGAGGTCCATCAGCATCTTCGCCGCCTGACTCGCGTAGCCGCGACCGCGGTAGGGCGGAAAGATCCGGTACCCGAACTCGACCGCCCCCGGGTTCTGCGTCGAGTTGACGCCGGGAGGGCCGTGGTAGCCGGCGTGGCCGACCATCTGACCGCCGAGCACGACCGCGTGCGGGCACCAGGTCTGAAAACGCTCGTCTTCCCGCATCTGCCGGAGCCGCAGGCCAAGGAATCCCTTCTCGCCCTCGGAGGGAAACTCGTCCGGCAGCTCGATCCCGAGGAGCGCCCCCGCTTCTTCGCGCCGGCCGTCGAGCACGGCCGCGACGAAGTCCGGCGTCATCGGGACGAGCTCGATCACGCCGGCTTCCTGGCGTCGAAGCGGAGAAAGAGCGGGACGCTGTGCCAGCGGGGATGAGCGTCGTCGTAGAGCTCGCGAAGATCCTCCACGACGAAGCGCGCGTCGCGCAGCGCACGCCAGTAGTCCTCGAGCGAGTAGTGCATGCTCTCGAACGTCATCTCGAGACTGTTTCGCTCGATCGTCTCCGTGTACCGGCGCCGCTCGCGGTAGGAGCGGATCACGACGCCCGATTCCTCGGAGTCGCTGCGCGGCAGGCTCGCCGAGTTGAGTGGGTGGACGACTGTCAGGGGCGCCTCCGGCCGGAGCACCCGCGCTATCTCGTGCAGCGCCGCCGGCATGTCGTCCATGTCCATCAGCGACATGAAGGCGAGCGCGAGGTCTGCTGCACCGCCGTCGAACGGCAGTCGCGCCGCATCCGCCTCGACGTACTCGCCCTCGGGATCAGCCTCATGTGCCGCTGCGACCATGGCAGGCGAGGGGTCGATCCCGACGACCTGTGGCCCAGGGAATCGAGATCGCGCGTCAGCCGGCCTTCGCCGCAGCCGAGATCGAGGGTCAGCCGGCCGGGCGGCGGCAGCGAGGACAGGAACGCCTCGCGATGGAAACGCCAGTAGCTGTCGTGGCCGGGCTCACGGGTCCAGCGGATCCAGTTCGCGGCGTGGCCCTCCCATGCATCACGCAGAGTCACACGACCCGAGCCTGGATCGGCGTCTCGACGACCTCGCCGTCGCGCAGCTCTACCCGGTACGCCTTCGACCCTTCCTCGCAGGCGACGACCTCTTGGAGCTCGCCGTCGACGAACCGAAGTCCCACGCCCGCCTCGGCCGCGTATCCACCCGGAACGCCGTCGTTCAGCAGGCCGCGGTAGACGGGCTTACGCAATTCCTCGTCGTCCCAGTGCGGGCAGAAGCTGCCCTCGAGGAAGCCGAGGCAATCCATTGGACCGAGTTGCGGCCCGAACGAGTCCGTCACGCCGTGCTCAAACCAGCAGATCCCTCCGGCGCTTGAACCAGACAGGACAATCCCGCGATCCAGCGCCTCCCGGAGCAGCTCGTCCACGCCGTGCACCCGCCAGATCGCGAGCATGTTCGCGGTGTTTCCGCCGCCCACGAACACGACATCCGCCTCGAGCACGGTCGTCCGCAGATCTTCCGGCGGCCAGGGGAAGAACTCCAACCGCGACAGCTCCGCAAATCCCGCAAACCTGTCGTACGTCAGCAGTGCCGCGCCCGGATCCTCGGCCATTGCGGTCCCGACGTAGAGCACGGCAGGCCGCTCTTTTCCGGTCAGCCCGACTAGGTAGGCGCACATCTCCCGACACATCTTCCCGCCGCCCATCGCCACGATCTGCCGCTCTGCCATGGGGTTGAGTATCGCCTCTGTGGGAAAATCCGCTTCCTCATGCCGCGCTACGTCTATGACTTCGACGAGCCCACCGACGGCGGCCGCGAGCTGCTCGGCGGGAAAGGGATCGGCCTGGCCGAGATGACGCAGCTCGGCGTCCCGGTTCCGGCCGGGTTCACGATCACGACCGACGCCTGCCGCGCGTACATGGCCTCGGGCGGCCAAATGCCCGACGGGCTCGAAGCGGAGATCGACGAGCACCTCGCCCGGCTCGAGGAGAAGGCCGGCAAGCGCTTCGGTGACCCCGGCGATCCCCTGCTCGTCTCGGTCAGATCGGGCGCCGCCGTCTCGATGCCGGGGATGATGGACACGATCCTCAACGTCGGCCTGAACGATCAGGCCGTCGAGGAG
>DASQTZ010000035.1:0-22195 GCA_035641605.1 Gaiellaceae bacterium
CGGGTTGCCGATGCGGATCGACTTTGTCGTCGAGTACGCCGCCGGTTTCGCCTTCGGCCTCTTCATCTTCCAGTCCCTGTTCATGAAGGACATGCTCGGGGGCTCCTACGTCGGAGCTGTCCGGAACACGTTCGTGCCCGAATGGCTGTCGATGAACATGATGGCCGCGGGGATGTTCCCGACCATGGCCCTGCTGATGATGGGCCGGGACATGCGCGCGATGGAGCCGACCGAGCCCCTCTTCTGGGCCGTCATGTCGCTCGGTGTGATCATCGGATTCACCACTGCCTACCCCGTCAACGTCTGGATGGTCGCCCGGAACATGAAGCACGGCCTGATGACCTCGCGCCCTCGGGACGACCGGCCGGAGCGCGATCCCGAAGACCCGCCCGAGCATGCCCATGGGTCGCAACCGGCGGCCGGACACGGTTCACCGGGCCATCGGATGCGCTGGGACGTCACCCGGCCGCAGCTCTCCGCGGTACCCCTGCTGACCGTACTGGCCGCTCTTCTCGGTGTCATCCTTCCGGCGCAGAAAGTCAACCTCGCGCTGAGCGCCGACGACGTCGGCGGCGCGATCATGCCGCCGGGCATGGTGATGGCGCGCGACACGCCCGGCGAGGCGATGCGCGACATGTCCGCGATCGATCCGGACGAGAGCTCGTACACGGCTGCCGTTTCGGCGCGGGGTGACCAGCCGCTCGAACCGGAAATGGTCGGGGGGGTCAGGGTGTTCCGGCTCGAGACGAGCGTGATCCGCTGGAACATCCTCTCCGACGAGCGGGTTCACGCCTACGCCTTCAATCGCCAGGTTCCCGGCCCGCGGATCGAGCTGATCGAAGGCGACCGCGTCCGTCTCATCGTCAGCAACGGCCTTCCCGAGCCGACGACCGTGCACTGGCACGGACTCGTAGTGCCCAACGCGATGGACGGCCCCGCCGAGATCACGCAGGAGCCGATTCAGCCCGGCGACTCCTATACCTACGAGTACACCGTCCGCCAGGCCGGGACGTTCATGTACCACACTCATGATCACCCGGACCGTCAGCAGGCGCTGGGCCTGTACGGCGCCCTCATCGTGAAGCCGCAGGATGCGGCTCGCGACGAGCGTCTCCGCTACCAGCACGACGTCGTCGTCCAGTTGCAGGAGTGGCTCGAGCGGGAGGGCTTCACCTACCCGGCGATGCTGATGGAGGGCGGCCTACCGAACTTCTTCACCATCAACGGCAAGGCCTATCCGGACACGGAACCGATCAGGATGCGCGTCGGCGAACGCGTGCGGATCCGGTTCATCGGCACGAACAACAACTTCATCCACCCAATGCACATCCACGGCGGTCCCTTCGAGATCGTCGAAAGCGACGGCAATCCAGTCCCAGCGGGAGCACGCTTGCTCAAGGACACCGTCAACGTCGGTCCGGGCGAACGCTACGACGTGATCTGGACCGCCCGCCTACCGGGGAAGTGGCTCCTGCACTGCCACATCCCGCACCACACGACGAACGAAAACGTCGAAGAGAAGGGCGGCGGCGGCCTGACGACCGTGATCGACGTCGACGCTTGAGCTTGTGCGACAACCGAATCCCGCTGGATCAGGCGCCGGGGCGCAGCCCGGCCAGCGTGACCTTGACGAGTCGGCGAACCGCGGCTTTGGAGGGCAGGCCGCTCGCCGCTGCGAGGGCGTGGAGGCAGTAGCTCGCGAGCTCGTCGGAGGCGACGTCGTCCCGGAGGTCGCCGGTCTTTGCGCC
Source organism: Gaiellaceae bacterium (assembly GCA_035641605.1). Classification (GTDB taxonomy): domain Bacteria; phylum Actinomycetota; class Thermoleophilia; order Gaiellales; family Gaiellaceae; genus JACDAN01. Next base: position 1,749 of record DASQTZ010000035.1, read on the forward strand.
CTCGGCCAGCAGGTCTCGGATCATGGCGCGGAGCTGCCGCTGCGCTCCGGCGACCTGATGCTCTCGATGCAGGAATGCTACGAGTTCGGAGTCGTGGTGCCCATGGGTCTCGTGGGAGATGAGTGCGTAGGCCTCGAGTACGGCGTCGAGTCGCTCGCGGGCGTCGCCGGCTTCGTCTCGGACTTCGGCGAGATGTTCAAGGTGGCCGGTGATCTGACGTTCGTGCCAGGCGAACAGAATCGCTTCCACGCCTGAGAAGTACTTGTAGAGCGTCGCCCGCCCGATGCCGGTCTCTTCGGCGACCTGCGACATCGTCACCGACCGCAGGCCGTGCTCGGCGACCAGCGCCGCAGTCGTGTCCAGGATGGCGTCGCGCACTTCGCGGCGGTGCGCCTCGATCGTTTCGTTCCACAGCTTCGGCACCACTTCAGAATACGGGACGATCACTGTTAAGACACGATAGATTGATCATGGACATCTTGTCTCGTAAAGGAGAAGGCTATGGCTGACCCGCCGCACTCCCCGGGCACTGGAAACGACATTGGCGGGGGGCCTTACCGCGAACCGCCGCCCGGCACACCACGCTGGGTGAAGGTTTTTGGGCTAATCGCTCTCGTCGTGCTGGTGCTGTTTGTCGTCGTGTTGCTCATCGGCGGCGGTGAACACGGCCCGGGTCGCCACTCTGGCCCTCCGCCCGGGGTCACACACAAGCAGCCATGACACCGGGCTTCCGGAAGCTCGTGCTCACCGCGCATGTCAGCGCCTCCGTTGGCTGGCTCGGCGCCGTCGTTGCCTTCCTGGCTCTCGCCATCGCCGGTTTGGCCAGCCAGGATGCTCAGACGGTCCGAGCCGCCTATCTCACGATGGAGTTGATCGGCTGGTACGCCCTCGTCCCGCTGGCCCTCGCCTCGCTGCTAACCGGGCTCGTCCAGGCACTGGGCACCACGTGGGGCTTATTCCGGCACTACTGGGTCCTATTCAAACTGCTGATCAACGTCTTTGCCACGATCGTCTTGCTGCTGTACACGCAGACCCTCGATCACTTCGCAGACATAGCGGCAGAGACGACAGGGTCGAGGGATCTCAGCGCGCTGAGAAGTTCGTCCCCTCTGCTGCATGCCGGCGCCGCCCTGCTGCTGTTGCTCGTGGCCACGACACTCGCGGTGTACAAGCCTCGGGGCTTGACGCCGTACGGGCAGCGTAAGCAGCGCGAGCAGCGTGCGGTGTCGCGGCCCTCAGAGCGTTTCTAGAGCCTGCGCGCGCCGACCCAGGTCGACGAATACCAGCCGCTGATGCTGGAGATCTTCACCACGTCGCCGGTGTGCGGCGAGTGGATGAAGTTACCGCCGCCGATGTAGATCCCGTTGTGGCCGAGGCCGTTGAAGAAGACGAGGTCGCCGGGCTGAAGCTGGCTGCGATCGACCGGCGTGCCGTAGCCGTACTGTGCCGCGGCGTTGTGCGGCAGCGAGACGCCGACCTGCGCGAAGACGTACATCACGAACCCGGAACAGTCGAAGCCCGCCGGGGTCGAGCCCCCGTAGACGTAGGGGATGCCGAGGTACTGCATGGCGATCCCAACGACGCCGCCGTACCGGGAGGGGGCAGGCGCGGGAAGCACGCTTGGCTCCTCCGAAGGGGTCACGCCGGAAAGCTCCGGGATCAGCGGCTGCGGCGCCGCGAGGCGGGCGCGTGCCTGCCGCTCGAGCTCAGCCTGACGTCGCTGCTCGGCGGCTCGGATCTGTGCGATCTCCGAGCGAATCGAGGACAACATCCTCTGGCGGTCGGCGAGGCGGCTCTCGATCGAGGCCTTGTTTCCCGCGCGCTCGGCCACGAGCTGTGCCTGTTGGGCGCGAGCATGCTTCAGCAGCGCGCGCCGCCGCTGTACCTGCGAGCGGAAAGTCTTGACGTCCCCGAGCACCTGCGTGTCCTGCTCGGAGACCCGCGCGACTGCTTCGAGCCCTTCTACGAGGTCGGCAAGGCTGCGCGAGCCGACCAGCACGTCGAGAGTCGAGTCGCTCTCGCCGGAGGTGTAGATCGCCACGAACCGAGAGGCGAGGGCGCGCTGCGCACGCCTCAGGTTGCCTTCGGCGATCGACAGCTCGATCCGGTTCTCTTTCAGATCGGCACGGATCGCGTTGAGCTTCTCGTTCGCGAGGTTGTACGCCTCGATCGCGTGCTCGAGGGAGGCGTCGAGGTTCTGGATCTGCGCGAGCACGCTCTGGGCGTGCGCCTGTTTGGTCGCGACACTCGCGGGCTCACCCGTCGCCGAGCCCGCCGCAGCGAAGGCCACGGCCAAAACGGCAAACAGAGTGAGTAGGCGCTTGCTCCTCAAACCATTGACTCCCCCCAACGTTGGTAACACCTGGCGCGCTGGAGGCGTCCCTCCCGGAACGTCAAAGATGCGGCACCCTAACAACCGGGACGGACAGCCGCAAATGGCCCTGTGGTACGTTCCTGCCCTCGTGCGCGGGCCAGGGAGGGGGTTGCGGACGCTTTGCCTTGCCGTCCTGGCGTCGACGGCCGTTGTCGCGACCCTGCCGGGCGGAGGCGCCGCCGGGAGTGCAGGTGAGCTGGAGCGCCGGGCACAGGAACTGCGTACCGAGAACCAATCGCTCGCCGCCGGAGCCCGCTCGGCGCTCGGCGATCTCGCCGAAGTCGAGAGTCGCCTTGCGCGTACGCGCGCCGAGCTGGCGGCCTTCCGCGCCCGCGCTGGCCAGGTTCGAGCCCGGCGCCACGCCGTGCGCGACGAACTTCGGATCGCGCGGTCGTCCCTACGGTCGGCCCAGCGCGCAATCGCGAAGCGCTTGCAAACCATCTACGAGCAGGGTGAGACCGACACCCTCGCGGTGGTGCTCGGCGCGCGGTCGCTCGACGACATGCTGAGTGCTATCGAAACGCTCGACCTGGCCGCGACGCAGGACGAAGGTCTGCTAGCGCGGGCGCGGTCCGCCTCAGGCCGCCTCGCCTCGCTTGCTCGGAGGCTGGCCGGCAGGGAGCGGGAACTTGAGCAACTCGCTGCCGCGCGGGCCGCCGCTGCGGAGTCACTTGCCGACGCGCGCTCGGATCGGCTGCGGACGATTGCCGCTCTCCGCTCGGCGAGCAGGTCGAACACGGCTCGGATCTCCAGTCTGGAGGAACGCGCGCGCACCCTGGCTTCCGCTCCCCCGGCGGCGGCGCCGGTTTCCGGCGCGCCCCGGCTGCCGCCGGGAGCGGCTTCGAGCGGTGTCCATTCGCTGACGGTCGTCGCGACGGGCTACTCGCTGCCCGGCCGGACGGCGAGCGGACTGCGGGTCGGCTGGGGAGCGGTGGCCGTCGATCCGTCCGTGATTCCAATGGGATCCCGGCTGGGCATTCCCGGCTACGGCCTCGGCGTTGCGGCCGACGTCGGCGGGGCAATCCGCGGCGCCAGAATCGATCTCTGGTTCCCGACGGTCGGGCAAGCACGCGCCTGGGGAAGCCGTGTCGTGACGATCACCGTCTACTCGAATTAGACAGGGCGGGAGATCGCCCTGACAATACGGACCATGGCGACTGAGGCGGCAGGTCCAACCCAGACCCTCACGTCCGATCTGCTCCGGGTGATGCTCGTGGACGACCACGACCTCTTTCGGACCGGTCTGCGCAACCTTCTGGAGGAACAGGGCGTCCAGATCGTCGCCGAAGCCTCCGACGGCTCGACGGCGCTGAGCCTCGTCCTCGAACTCGCGCCCGACGTCGTCGTTATGGATCTGAACATGCCCGGGATGAACGGCATCGAGGCGACGCGCGAGATCGCCCGCCTCGCGCCCCTGACTCGCGTCGTCGTGCTCACGATCTCCGATCAGGACGGCGACGTGATGGACGCAATTCTCGCCGGCGCCTGCGGCTATCTCCTCAAGGACTCGTCAATTCAAGACCTGATGCAGGGGATCCGGGCGGCCTCGGTCGGAGAAGCGCTGATCTCGCCGCACATCGCGTCGAAGGTGTTGCAGCGCATCCGTGCCTCCGGCATCGATCCGGATACGGCCGCGCGTGGCCCCGAGCTCTCGGACCGCGAGACGGAGGTGCTGCGGCTGATCGCAAACGGCAAGGACAACGCCGAGATCGCGGGGGAGCTCCACATCAGCCCGAAAACGGTCAAGAACCACATCTCCAACATCCTGATGAAGCTCCAGATCGAGAACCGCATCCAGGCGGCGGTCTATGCGGTTCGCCGCGGGTTGGTCTAACTAAGCGACGCGGGGTTCCTGCACGCCGGCCCTGAGGATGGCGAGTAGGCCGCGGAGCGAGTCGAGTTCGTCCCGGCGGCGGCCCAGGAGCTGCGCCAGCGTGGAGATTTGGCGGGTGTGCTCCTCACCACTCACCTCGGTGAGCTCGGCAGCGTGCTCGGCGAGGCGGCGCTCGATCCGCTCGCACTCCGCGTCGAGGGACAACGCATACGCATACCCATCCGTGAGCGTGTCCTCGAGCCTCGCGCGGCTCGGATAGTCCCTTCGCTCCATGCGGGCGAGAAGGCCGTTGATCCGGTCAGTAAGTGCGGCGAGTTCGTTGTGCATGGGTGTCTCCCGAAGGCCGATTATCTCGGTCCGGCCGAATGTTTCCTATAGGCCGAATGGCCCATCTTTCCTTGCGTTAGGACCTACAATGCGCCGGTGCCGCGCCGAGCGATTGTCGTGTTCGTCACGTTCGTCGCTGCGGCGGCCGGCACGAGCGTCGCAACGGCGCAGCCACAGGCGCCGCCGCTCGCGACTCGTCTCGCAAGCGCGCTCTCCGTCCCTCACGTTCCGCCGGCTCGTTCCGCGGCCTTCGCCGTCGACCTGCCCACCGGCCGGGCGGTCTTCGCCCGGCACGGGGGACTCGCCCTCGTCCCTGCCTCGAACCAGAAGCTTGCCGTGGCGTTTGCGGCCCTCGCTCTACTCGGTCCCGCGCATCGATTCGACACGACTGTCTACGGCGAGGGCGAGCTCGTCGGCCGTACGTGGAAGGGCGATCTCGTCCTGAAGGGATTCGGCGACCCGACCCTGACCCGAAGCGACCTCCGCGCCCTCGCCTTCCAGCTACGCGCCTTCGGCATCCGGCGCGTTACGGGCGGGATCGAGGCCGACGAGTCGTACTTCGACTCGCGGCGCACCGGCCCCGCCTGGAAGTCCTGGTACTACTTCAACGAATCGCCCCCGCTGTCGGCGCTGACCGTCGACCGCGCTCGGTTTCGCGGCTGGTTGACGCGCGATCCGGCCCTCGCGGCCGGGGCTCAATTCCGGCTCGCACTCCGCTCCGCGGGCGTTGCCGTCGGTGGCCACGCCGAGCTCGGAGTGGCCGATCCGCTCGCCGAGCAGCTCGCGGTGACAGAGTCGGAGCCGCTGTCGCGAATCGTCCGCTATATGAACCGCCAGAGCGACAACTTCACCGCCGAGATCCTGCTCAAGCAGCTGGGTGCCGTGGACGAGGACGCCGGCACGAGCGTTGCGGGGGCGAAGGCGGTTCGGCGCGTGCTGCGCGACGCGGCGATCCCGCTTGCGGGGGTGCGCATCGTCGACGGATCGGGACTCTCGCCGCGAAACCGGTTGACCGCCGCCGCACTGATCGGAATGCTCGTGGCCGCGTGGCACGACCCGTCCATCCGCTCGGCGTTCGTCCAGTCGCTACCCGTCGCCGGCGTGAACGGCACGCTCGAAGACCGGATGGAGGCGCCTCCGGCCCGGGGCGTCGTACTCGCGAAGACCGGAACGACCTCGGAGTCCTCGGCGCTCTCGGGGTACGTGCACGGCCGCTTCGCCTTCGCCGTCCTGCAGAACGGCCGTCCCGTGTCGCACTACTGGGCGCGCCGCGCCCAGGATCGCTTCGCGGCCGTCCTAGCCGCGCAGTAGGCGCTCGAACTCCGCTTCCGTGAGAAGTGGTATCCCGGTCTGCTGCGCTTTACTGAGCTTCGACGCGCCCGGCTCTTCGCCGACGACCAGGCCGGCCGTCTTCTTGGAGACGGAGTTCGTCACCTTGGCGCCGCGCGCCTCCAGCTCCGCCTGCGCCTGCTCCCGCGACCAGCGCTCGAGGGTGCCGGTGATCACGTAGGTCTGGCCGTTCAGGGGTCCTTCCGGGGGCCGGTCCTCGTCACCGGACTCGAAGCGCAGCCCGAGCTTGCGGAGCTCGTCGACGAGCCGCCGGTTGTCGTCGTCGGCGAACCATTCGGCGATCGACTCAGCCCGGTCCGTACCGATCCCCTCGCACTCCATGATCTCCTCCTGGCTCGCACGGAGAAGCCGATCGACCGAGCCGAAGTGGCGGGCCAAGTTCTGTGCGGTGACGAAGCCGACGTCGGGGATGTTGAGCCCGAAGAGCACGCGCCGGAACGGGATCGCCTTCGAGGCCTCGATCGAGTTGATCACGTTCGTCGCACTCTTCTCCTGGAACCCGTCGAGCTCGAGCAGCTGCTCTTTCGTCAACCGGTAGAGGTCAGGCAACGAGCGCACGAGGCCGAGGTCCCACAGCCGGCGAACGAGCTGCTCGCCGACGCCCTCGATGTCGGCGGCGGCCATAACCCAGTTGTTGAGGGCCTCGAGCCCGCGCGAGGGGCACGCCCGGTTGGGACAACGGTGCATCGCCTCGCCCTCGGGCCTCACGACTTCAGCGCCGCACAGCGGGCAGTCTGTCGGCATCTTGAAGCGCTTCGTTCCGGGCCGGTGCGCACCGGCGGGGCCGACGATTTGCGGAATCACGTCCCCGGCGCGCTGGACGATCACGTCGTCGCCTTCGCGGATGGCCTTGCGGTTGATGTCCTCCTCGTTGTGGAGCGTCGCGCGGGAAACGGTCACGCCGCCGACCTCGACCGGTTCGAGCATCGCCCACGGATTCAGCGCGCCGGTCCGGCCGACGCGGATCAGGATCTTGTTCAGGCGCGTCGTCGCCGTCATCGGGGCCCACTTGAACGCACGCGCCCAACGCGGGCGGTCGTGGAGGCTGCCGAGGCGCCGCTGCTGCTCGAAGCTGTCGACCTTGATCACGAGCCCGTCGATCTCATAGTCGAGCTCGATGCGCTTCGTCTCCCACCCGCGGCACGCTTCGAAGGCGGCCTCGATCGTCTCGTGGCGTTCGGCCAGGGGATTCGTCCGGAAACCGCGCTCTCGGAGCCAGAGCAGAGCTTCCCAGTGGGCCTCCGCCGGCAAACCCTCGTGATGCCCCATGCCGTGGACCCAGATCGAAAGCGGCCGCTCGGCCGTGATCGCGGGGTTGAGCTGCCGAAGCGACCCCGCCGCGGCGTTCCGAGGATTCGGTGCCGTGCGCTTCCCCTCCGCGAGGAAGCGTTCGTTGAGCTTTCGAAACCCGGAGAGGGGCATGTACACCTCGCCCCGGATCTCCAGGAGAGGCGGCGGCTTCTCTCCGTCCGGGAGCACCATCCGTGGCGAGATGGCGCGGATGGTTCGGAGGTTCGTCGTGACGTCCTCGCCTCGATAGCCGTCTCCGCGGGTCGCGCCGCGGACGAATTCGCCGTCCTCATAGATCAGGTTGACCGCGGAACCGTCGATCTTCGGCTCGGTGACGAAGGCAACGGGCTCGTCGGTGCCGAGGCGCTTGCGGACATCGTCGGCCCACTTACGGAGGGCCTCCTCGGTCGTCACCTTGTCCAGCGACCCCATAGGCGAGAGGTGCTCGATCTTTTGGAAGCGCTCCGAAGGCGGCGCCCCCACGCGGCGGGTGGGCGAGTCAGGCGTCGCGAGCTCCGGGTGCTCTTCCTCCAGGGCCCTGAGCTCGTCGAAGAGGCGGTCGTACTCTGCGTCGGAGATCTCCGGCTCGTCGAGGACGTGGTAGCGATAGAGGTGGTGGTCGATCGCCGCGTGGAGCTCGGCTACGCGTTTTTTGAGGCCGGTGGTCGTTTTCGGCGTGCGGGTTGCCATTGCCCCGATCGTATCGGCGGGATTTGAGCCGGCCGTGTCGAAGACGTCGTGTTGGCGGGCGGTATGCCTCTCCCCCCGTCCGCTGGGGCCCCGGCGGCTGGCTGCAGGCCTGTCGGGGCCTTTTTCTTCGTCAGTAATGGACGCGCTCGAGGTAGAGCCCCCAGGGCGGGGCCGTTGTTCCCGCATCCGCGCGAAGGCCGTCGCCGGAGAGGAGCTCTGCGAGCCGTTCAGGCGGGAGCTCGAGCATCGTCCCGATCAACGTCCTGACCATGTGCCGCAGGAAGCTGTTGGCGGTGATCTCGAACTCGAGCGCTTCGTCGCGATCGACCCAGTGGGCCTCCGAAACCTCGCGCTGGAAGACCTTGTGCTCGCTCTCGCTCGGCGTGAACGCACGGAAATCGTGCTTTCCGAGGAGGAGCGCAGCTGCCTCGTCCAGCTTGGCCCGGTCGATCGGTCGCGGATACCACCACGCCCGCCGTGACTCGAACGGCGACGGCGCCTTTCGCCTGAAGAGGCGATACCGGTAGCTGCGCGCGCGAGCCGAGTGGCGCGCGTGGAAGTCGGGCGCCGCGTCCTCCACACCGCAGACGGCCACGTCGTCCGGGAGCACTGCATTCAGCGCCTCAGCGGCGCGGGCGGCCGGAGGGCCTCCCTCGACGTCGACGCTCGCTACCTGGCCCAGCGCATGCACGCCGGTATCGGTCCGCCCGGCGACGGCGAGGCCCTCCCAGGACCGGAAGACCTGCTTCAGTGCAGCGCGCACCTCAGCCTCGACCGTCCGCACCCCCGGCTGCGCGGCCCAGCCGCGGAAGCCGCTGCCGTCGTACTCGAGAGTGACCTTAAGAGTTCGCCTCACGGTGACAGCTGTGCCGTCGGGCGACACCATGAGGCGAACTCTGGCCGCGTGGCCTAGGAAGCCGGAGCCGTCGTCGCCTCGGCCGGCTCGACCGTGCGCACGATCGGCGCGGGCGGTACGTAGTCGACGAGCTCGAGATAGGCCGTCTCAGCACCGTCGCCGGCCCGCGGCCCGATCTTCACGATCCGCGTATAGCCGCCGTTGCGATCGGCGAACCGAGGCGCCACCTCCGCAAACAGCAGGTGGACGATCTCCTGCGAGCGCAGGAAGGCGAGAGCCTGCCTGCGCGCCGCCAAGTCGCCGCGCCGCCCGAGCGTGATCATCTTCTCGGCGATCGGGCGAACGGCCTTGGCCTTCGCCTCCGTGGTCTTGATGCGGCCGTGCTCGATGAGCGACCCGACGAGGTTGGCGTACAGCGCCTTCCGGTGCGCCGAGTCGCGACCGAGCTTCTTCCCGGAGCGATGGTGACGCACGGGCGGACCTATTCGTCTCCGCGGAGGTTCAGACCCTGGGTTGCGAGGGTCTCCTTGACCTCCTCGATCGACTTCTTGCCGAAGTTCGGGATCGCGGCGAGCTCGCCCTCGGTCTTCGTCACGAGATCGCCGATCGTCTCGATCCCGACGCGCTTCAGGCAGTTGTACGAGCGCACGCCGAGCTCCAGCTCCTCGATCGGGAAGTTCTCCATCCCGTGCGCGAGCGGCGCCTCGGCCGCCGCCTCACGGGCCGCCGCGGCCTCGCCGAAGCCTTCGATCTTCTCGATGTCCGTGAAGATCGCGAGCTGGCGGATGAGGATCTCGGCCGCCTCGCCGATCGCCTCGCGCGGATCGACGGAGCCGTCGGTCGTGACGTCGAGGGTCAGTTTGTCGTAGTCCGTGCGCTGGCCGACGCGCGCCGCCTCGACGTCGTACGAGACACGGCGGACGGGCGAGAAGAGCGAGTCGATCGGGATCACGCCGATCGTGTGCTCGGGCCCGCGGTTGAGCTCGGCCGGTACGTAGCCGCGCCCGCGCCCGATCGTCATCGTCATCTCAAGCCGGCCCTTGTCGGACAGGTGGGCGATCTCGAGCTCAGGATTCAGCACCTCGAGATCGGCAGGCGCCTCGATGTCGGCGGCCGTGACGGCGCCCGGCCCCCGCTTCGTCAGCCGAACCTCGACCTCGGGCGACTCGCCGTGCAAGCGGCCGACAAGGTTCTTGAGCGAGGAAATGATGTCGACGACGTCCTCGCGCACGCCGTTCAGCGTGGTGAACTCATGCGCGACGCCCTCGATCTTGACCGAAGTGACGGCAGCGCCCTCGAGCGACGAAAGCAGGACGCGCCGGAGCGAGTTGCCGAACGTGTGGCCGAAGCCGCGGTCGAGCGGCTCGATCACGAAGACGCCGCGGCGCTCGTCGACTTCCTCGTGGACGATGCGCGGAATCTGGAACTCCATCAGGGACGTACGAGTTGCCAAAGTGATCCTTTCTTTCTATTTGGAATAGAGCTCGACGATCAGCTGCTCCTGGACGGGGGTGTCGATCTCCCCGCGCTCGGGCCACTTGAGCACCTTGCCGGTGATGTTCTCGTGGTCAGCCTGCAGCCAGGACGCGACCGAGGCGGTGAGGTCGGTCGCATCGCGGATCACCTGCTCCGCTGGGCTGCCGGGCGACATCGTGACGACGTCGTCCGGCTTGACTTGGTAGCTGGGAATGTTCACGCGGCGGCCGTTGACGTGGAAATGGCCGTGACGGACGAGCTGCCGCGCCTGCGCGCGGGAAGCGGCAAAGCCGAGCCGGTAGACCACATTGTCGAGCCGCGTCTCGAGCAGGCGGAGGAGGTTTTCGCCGGTGATCCCGGAGCCGCGCGCCGCCTTCGTGTAGTAGGTGCGGAACTGCTTCTCCAGTAGGCCGTAATAGCGCCGCGCCTTCTGCTTCTCGCGCAGCTGCAGCAGGTACTCGGACTGCTTGATCCGCCCGCGGCCGTGCTCGCCCGGCGGGTAGCTGCGGCGCTCGACCGAGCATTTCTCGGTCAGGCAGCGCTCGCCCTTCAAGAAGAGCTTCATGCCCTCGCGGCGGCAGAAGCGGCACTTGGGGCCGATCGATCTCGCCATTAGACCCTCCGCCTCTTCTTCTGGCGAACGCCGTTATGCGCCTGCGGGGTGACGTCCTTGACGCCGAGGATCTCCAGCCCCGCCGCCTGAAGGGAGCGGATCGCCGTCTCGCGACCGGAGCCCGGCCCTTTGACGAAGACCTCGACCTTCTGCAGTCCATGCTCCATGCCCTTGCGCGCGCAGGCGTCAGCCGTGACCTGCGCCGCGAACGGCGTCGACTTCCGCGAGCCCTTGAAACCGGCCGAGCCCGCCGACTCCCACACGATCACGGCTCCGTCCTTATCGGTGAGCGTGACGATCGTATTGTTGAACGACGTCTTGATGTGGGCCTGGCCGATGGCGATGTTCTTCTTGACCCGGCGGCGCGTCCGGCCCCGGGCCGCCTGTCTGCGCGGAGGTGCCATTAGGTCTTGGTCGCCGCCTTCTTGCCGCGCCCGACTGTCTTCTTCGGGCCCTTGCGCGTGCGGGCGTTCGTCTTCGTGCGCTGGCCGTTCACGGGCAGCCCGCGTCGGTGTCGCAGCCCGCGGTACGCGCCGATCTCGGAGAGGCGCTTGAGTGCCTCGGTGCGCTGGCGGCGCAGATCACCCTCGACCTCCAGGTTGGTGTCGATGTAGTCGCGCAGCTTCGTGATCTCCGGGTCGGTCAGGTCGCGGATCTTCTCGGACGGCGACAGACCGGTCCCCTCGCAGACCTTGACCGCGGTCGAGCGCCCGATCCCGAAGATGTAGGTGAGTCCGATCTCGAGGCTCTTCTCACGCGGAAGGTTGACGCCGGCGATGCGTGCCAAGTTCTCTCCTTACCCCTGCCGTTGCTTGTGTCGCGGGTTGGTACATATGACCATGGTGCGACCATGCCGCTTGATCACGCGGCAGCGCTCACACATGGGCTTGACGGATGCTCTGACTTTCATCGGTGTCTGTATGTGATGCGCCCTCGGGAGAGGTCGTAGGGAGAGAGCTCGACCTTTACCTTGTCCCCGGGGAGGATGCGGATGTAGTTCTTGCGCATCTTTCCGGAGATCTTCGCGAGCACCTCATGTCCGCCGTCCACCTGGATGCGGAACATCGTGCTCGGCAGGGCTTCGACGACCTCGCCTTCCACTTCGATTTTCTCTTCCTTCTGGGCCATTCCCTTCTCACGCGGAAACCGCGCCTAGAGCGCGGTCTAGTACAACTGAACACGGCACAGCACGGCTCTGCGCCGCGGGCCGACCATGGTAGCAAAGGCCCCTATCCAGCCGGAACGGCCGCGGTCGCCGTCAGGATCCGCGGGCCTTCCTCCGTCACGGCCACCGTGTGCTCGAAGTGGGCCGACAGCGAGCCGTCGGCGGTCGCGATCGTCCATTTGTCCGGCCGGACAACGACCTCGTGGGTGCCGGCGGTGATCATCGGCTCGATCGCCAGCGTCATCCCCGATGCAAGCGCCGGTCCCCGTCCGGGCTCGCCGTAGTTGGGGATCTGCGGGTCTTCGTGCATGTCGCGACCGATGCCGTGGCCGACGAGGCTCCGCACCACCGAAAACCCCGCCTCCTCGGTCACCCGTTGGACGGCGTGCGAGATGTCGGTCAACTTGCCGCCGGCTCGAGCCTGCTCGATCCCGGCATGGAGGGCCGCATTGCAGATCTCGAGAAGCCGCTCCGCCTCCGACCCGATCTCCCCGACCGGGAACGTGTACGCCGAATCCGCGACGAAGCCGTCCAGGGTCACGCCGACGTCAACGGAGAGGATGTCGCCCTCGCCGAGCGCATACTCGCCCGGAATCCCGTGGACGACGACTTCGTTCGGCGACGTGCAGATCGACGCCGGATACGGATACGGGCCGCGGTACCCCTTGAACGTCGGCACGCCGCCCTTGGAGCGGATGAATTCGTCCGCGAGCCGGTCGAGCTCGGCGGTCGCCGTTCCGGGGCGGATGTTCTCGCCCAGCAGCGAGAGCGTGTCGGCGACGACCGTCCCGGCCCGGGCCATCTGCTCCAGCTCCTGGGCCGACTTCCGGACGATCATGATCTCGCGGCCGCCTGCTCGAGGGCCTGCTGGATCTCCGCGAACACCTCCTTCACCGGACGGTCGCCGTGAATCCCGATCAGGTTGCCCTGCAGCCGGTAGTGCTCGACCAGGGGCTCGGTCAGCTCGTGGTACAGCTCCAGCCTCCGATCGATCACGTCAGGCGTGTCGTCCGGCCGTCCTTCGAGCTCGGCCCGTCTCACGAGCCTTTCCCTGGCGATGTCGTCCGGCAGCTGGAACTCGAAGACGATCGAGAGCCGACGGCCGATGTCGTCCAGCATCTCGTCGAGCGCATCCGCCTGGGGTGAGGTCCGCGGAAACCCGTCGAGGATGAATCCCCTCTCGGCGTCGGGCTGCCCGAGGCGCTCGCGGATCAGGTCGATCATCAGCTCGTCCGGGACGAGCTGCCCGCTCTCGAGGATCGGCTTCACGCGTTCCCCGAGCTCGGTGCCCTCCTCGATTGCCGCGCGCAGCATGTCGCCGGTCGCGATGTGCGGGATGCCGTACTCCGCCTCGATCCGCTTGGCCTGCGTGCCCTTTCCGGACCCTTGAGGGCCCAGCAGTAGGACGTTCACGGCGTTACTTCAAGAACCCTTCGTAGGAGCGCATCATCATCTGCGACTCCATCTGCCGCATCGTGTCGAGCGCGACGCCGACCGCGATCAGCACGGAGGTTCCACCCAGCGCCCCTGCCAGCGCCTGTGAGACGTCTGCGTACGCGATGAAGAGGCTCGGCAGCGTCGCTACCAAGGCGAGGTAGATCGCGCCGGGCAGGGTGAGTCGCGTGAGCACGCGGTCCAGGTACTGGGCCGTGGGCGGCCCTGGGCGAATGCCCGGAATGTAGCCGCCGTGCTTGCGCAGGTTGTCGGCCTGGTCGACGGGGTTGAACTGGACCGCGGTGTAGAAGAACGTGAAGATCACGATCATCGCCGCCTGGAGCACGAGGTACGGCCAGTCGGTGTACGAGAAGTACGTGTTGATGAAGCTCTGCGTCTGTGGGAAGTACTGCGCGACGGTGGGCGGGAACGCCATCACGGCGGCAGCAAAGATCACCGGGATCACGCCGGCCATGTTCACGCGCAGCGGCATGTAGGTCGATCCGCCGGTCGTCATTCGCCGGCCGACCATGCGTTTCGCATATTGGATCGGGATTCGTCGCTGGCCCTCCTGGATGAAGACGACGGCGACGACGACCGACACGGCCATGATCGGGAAGAAGAGACGCTCGAAGATCCCGCCCTGCACCCACGCCTGAATGCCGAGCGGAAGGCCGGTCAGGATCGAGGCGAAGATCAGCAGTGAGATGCCGTTGCCGATGCCGCGCTTGGTGATCAGCTCGCCCATCCACATCAGCAGCGCCGTCCCGGCCGTGAGCGTGAGGACGATCAGGGCCATCTTCCCGTAGTTCTTCTCGAGAGCGCCCTGGCGCTGGAACAGGAATGCGAACCCCGTCGCCTGCGCGGCTGCGAGCGCAACGGTCAGATAGCGCGTGTACTGGTTGATCTTGGCGTAACCGGCCTCGCCTTCCTTCTGGAGCTGCTCGAGCCGCGGGATCACGACCGTCATCAGCTGGAGGATGATCGACGCTGTGACGTAGGGCATGATCCCGAGCGCGAAGATCGCGAACTGGGAGAGCGCGCCGCCGGAGAAGAGGTTCAGAAGCGCGAGCACGGTTCCGCCGGCCGACTGGTTGAAGTAGTTCTCGATCGTCTCGGACGTGACGCCCGGCGCGGGAATCCACGAGCCCAGCCGGTAGAAGGCGAGGATCACGGCGGTAAAAAGAACGCGGCGCCGGAGCTCGGGGACGCGCCAGGCGTTCGTCAACCAGGAGAACACTTACGCCTCCTCGGGAGCCTCGGGCTCGGGCGCTGCCGCAGGCTCGGCTTCAGGCTCCTCGGCCGGAGCCTCGGGAGCAGCCGCAGCGGGCGCGGGTCTGCTGGCCTTCTTACGCCGCCGCTTCACCTTCGGCTCCTTCAGCGCCGTCACGGAGCCGCCCGCACCCTCGATCTTCTCGCGCGCGGTTGCGGAGAAGGCGTGTGCCGTGACGGTGAGCTTCTTCGATAGGTCGCCCTGGCCGAGGATCTTCACCTCCGTGCGCGCGTTGCGGATCAGTCCCGTTTCGGCGAGCAGCTGCGGTGTCACCTCCGCACCCGCGTCGAAGCGCTCGAGGTCGCGGACGTTGACGGCGACCATGAGCGTCCGGTGGGGGCCGATCGGCATCGCGTCCTTCGAGTAGGGCCCGCGCTGCTTCCCGAGTCGCATGTAGATCGGCATCTGGCCGCCCTCGAAGCCCGCGCGCATCTTATGCGAGCCGGAGCGGGCCTTCTGTCCCTTGATCCCGCGCCCCGCGTAGCGGCCCTTGCCCGAGCCCATGCCGCGGCCGATCCGCTTCCGGGCTTTGCGCGGGGATGCAGGCTTGAGGTTCGAGAGGTTGAGCTGCTCGGCCATGGTGATCAGTGCCCCTTCAAGTGATGCTGCCTAGTCTCTGGGTCGCGAGCACCAAGCCAGAGGTTGCACGCAACCGAAGGCAAGGCTAGCGAGCCTTGCCGAGGTGGCGGGTGAGCTTTGGCGCCGATGATCGCGGGCCAGAGGCGAGCGTTCATTGCCTGGAGGGGCACCAGCTAGTCGTCGCCCTCGACGCGGACGAGGTGGCGAACCTTCCGCAGCATACCGGCGACCTCCGGGCCGTCCGGATGCTCGGCGGTGCGGCCGATCTTGCCGAGGCCGAGGGCCCGCAGCGTGCCGCGATGGCGCTCGCTCTGGCCAATCTGGCTGCGGATCTGGGTAATGCGGAGAGTCTTATTCGCCATCTGTCGTTTCCTCCGGAGCGGCCGTCGCCGCAACAGGCTCCTCGGCGGGCGGCTCCTCGGGCTCCGCCACCGTCTTCGGTACCGGCAGCACCTCGGCGATCGTCTTGCCGCGGGCCTTGGCGACGTCCTCGGGGCGACGCAGGCTCTGGAGGCCCTGCACCGTCGCCTTCAGCATGTTCACCGGGTTCGTCGTCCCGAGGCTCTTGGCGAGGATGTCGCGCACGCCGCCCAGCTCGAGCACGGCACGGACCCCACCGCCGGCGATGACGCCCGTTCCCTCGCTCGCGGGACGCAGCAGGACGCGCGCCGCGCCGAACCGGCCGAGGATCTCGTGAGTGATCGTGGTCCCGTGCTTGGGGACGGTGAACAGGTTCTTCTTGCCGTCCTCGACGGCCTTGGAGATCGCCAGCGGGACCTCGCGCGCCTTGCCGTAGCCGACTCCGACCCGGTCGACCTCGTCGCCGACGACGACCAGCGCCGTGAACGAGAAGCGCCGCCCGCCCTTGACGACCTTGGCGACGCGGTTGATCTCGACGACGCGTTCCTTGAGCTCGCGGGTTTCTTGGTAGTCGCTCAAAACTCCAGACCCCCCTCGCGTGCGGCGTCGGCGAGCGCCTTCACGCGGCCGTGGTACAGGTAGCCGCCGCGGTCGAAAACGGCGGCCTTGAGGCCCGCCTTCTTCGCGTTCTGGGCGAGCAGCTTGCCCACCGCTGCAGCCTGATCGGACTTCGTGCCCTTCGCGTCGCGCACGTTCAGCGAGCTCGCGGCGGCCAGCGTCTTGCCGGCGCTGTCGTCGACGAGTTGCGCGGCGATGCCACGGTTCGAGCGAAAGACCACGAGGCGTGGGCGCTCGGCCGTCCCGAAGACGTGCTTGCGCACTCGCTTGTGACGGCGGGCGCGACGGTCTCTGGTCGTCAGCTGGCTCATGCCCTCTTCCCGACCTTTCTCCGCACGTACTCGCCCTCGTAGCGAATTCCCTTGCCCTTGTAGGGCTCGGGTGGGCGGACGGAACGCACCTCGGCGGCCGTCTGGCCGACCTGCTGCTTGTCGATGCCCTTGACGAGGATCTCGGTGGGGGTGGCGACCTCGAACGTGATCCCGGCCGGTGGGTCGATCACGACCGTGTGCGAGAAGCCGACGCTGAGCTCGAGCGACTCGCCGCGAAGCGCGGCCCGGTAGCCGACTCCCTGGATCTCGAGCCGCTTCTGGAACCCCTTCGTGACCCCTTCGACCATGTTCGCGATCAGCGAGCGGGTCAGCCCGTGGAGCGCGCGGTCGTCTCCGCGCTCGGTCGGCCGGGAGACCACGATCTCCCCGTCAGCCTGCTCGAGCTTCATCCGCCGTGGGACCTGCTGGTTGAGCTCGCCGAGGGGGCCGTTCACGATCACTCGCCCAGGGTCCAATGAGACCGAGACCCCGGCCGGAATTTCAATTGGCTTTTTTCCGATTCGGCTCATTGGCGGTTACCAGACAAAACAGATGACTTCGCCGCCGATGCCTTCGCGCTCGGCGGTCTTGCTCGTGACCAGACCCCTGGACGTCGACATGATCGCCGTGCCCATCCCCCCGAGAACGCGCGGCAGGCGATCCTTCCGAGCGTACACGCGGCGGCCCGGCTTGGAGACACGCTTGAGGTCGGTGATGATGCGCTCGCGGCTCGGTCCGTACTTCAGCTCCACGACCAGCGTGTCGAAGCTCTCGCCTTTCCGGACCGAGTACCCGACGATGTAGCCCTCCTCCTGGAGAATCCGCGCGATCTCCTCCTTCTGGCGGGAGGTCGGCATCTCGGTCCGCTCCTGCAGCGCCTTGTTGGCGTTGCGGATGCGAGTCAGCATGTCGGCGATCGGATCGGTCAGCATCGTTGGTGCTCCTTCACCAGCTCGACTTGGTCATGCCCGGGATGTGCCCGTCGTGCGCGAGCTCGCGCAGGCAGATCCGGCAGAGGCCGAATTTCCGGTAGACGGCGCGTGGGCGGCCGCAGCGCCGGCAGCGGGAGTACTGCCGCACCTTGAACCGCGGCGCCCGCTGCTGCTTGTTGACCAATGACTTTTTTGCCACGTGTACTTAGCTCCTGTCCTCGGCGATGGCGAATGGAAGGCCGAGCGCCCGCAGCAGCGCGAGTGCCTGCTCGTCGGTCGCAGCCGACGTCGTGATCGTGACGTCGAGGCCGCGGATCGCGGCGATGTCGTCGTAATTGATCTCGGGGAAGATGAGTTGCTCGCGGATCCCGATCGAGTAGTTGCCGCGCCCGTCGAACGAGCGGGGGCTGAGGCCCCGGAAATCGCGAATCCGCGGCAGCGCGATCGAGACGAGGCGATCCAGGAACTCGTACATTCGATCGCCGCGCAGCGTGACGCGCGTGCCGATCGGCATGCCCTCGCGGATCTTGAACCCGGCGACCGACTTGCGGGCGCGGCGTACCTGCGCGCGCTGGCCCGCGATCGTCGTCAGCTCTTCGATCGCGCTGTCGAGCGCCTTGGCCTCGGTCTTCGCTTCACCCACGCCCATGTTCAGGGTGATCTTCTGGATCCGCGGGACCTCCATGACCGTGCTGAAGCCGAGCTCCTCCTTCAACTGTTCGCGGAGCTCCTCGACGTAGCGCTGCTTGAGGCGCGGGACGTAGCGGGTCTTGTCTTTCGTGGCGGTCGCCATTACCTGTCGATCTCCTGGCGGCAGTCGGCGCGGCGGCAGACACGCACGCGCTGCATCCCCGTCTTACCCTCTCGCCGAATCGACCCGACGCGTGTCGGGCGGTTGCACGCCGGGCAGACCACCATCACGTTCGAGATCGGGATCGGCCCGGCCTTCTCGATGACGCCGCCCGGCTGGATCTGCGGGGCGCCCATCCGGCTCGGGTTGCTCATCGGGCGCGGGCGCGTGTGCCGCTTGATCACGTTCAGGTTCTCGACGAGGACGCGGCCCTCCTTCGGGCGCGCCTCGAGGACGCGGCCCTGCTTGCCGCGGTCCTTGCCGCTCAGCACCTGCACGAGATCGCCCTTCTTCACCTTCATCGCCTGAGCCATTTAGAGCACCTCCGGGGCGAGCGAAACGATCTTCATGAAGTTCTTCTCGCGCAGCTCGCGCGCGACGGGGCCGAAGATCCGCGTGCCGCGCGGGTTGCTCTGGGCGTCGATGATCACGGCAGCGTTCTCGTCGAAGGCGATCGACGTCCCGTCGTTGCGGCCGTAGGGCTTCTTCGTCCGGACGACGACGGCGCGGACGACTTCGCCTTTGCGGACCGCCCCTTGCGGCGTCGCCGTCTTGACGGTGCCGACGATCACGTCTCCGACGCGCGCGTAGCGGCGGTGGGAACCGCCGAGCACGCGGATGCAGAGCAGCTCACGCGCTCCCGTGTTGTCGGCCACCCGGACTCTGGACTCCTGCTGGATCACCTTGCTGCTTCCACCACCTCGGCCAGGCGCCAGTTCTTGGTCTTCGAGAGGGGCCTCGCCTCGACGATGCGGACAACGTCGCCCGCCTTGGCCTGGTTCTGCTCGTCGTGGGCGTGGAAGCGCTCCGAACGCCGGACGACCTTCTTGTAGCGAGGGTGCGACTTCACGGTTTCGACCCGGACGACGATCGTCTTGTCCATCGCGGCCGAGACGACCACGCCGCGGCGCTCCTGGCGCCGGCCACGCTCGTGCTCGGGCTTCGGCAGCCTCGTGATCGGCTTGCGCCCGGCGGGCTTCTCCGGAGTCGGCTTCGACCGCTTCCTCCGCTCCGACCGGGGAACGCGCTTGCGCTTCTTCTTCGCGGGAGCGATCGGAGCAGCGGGCTGCTCCTCGGCCGGCGCCTCTTCGCCCTCTGCCGCGACGGGAGCTTGTTCGCCCTCGGCGACGGGCTCGGGCTCGGGGACCGGCTCCGGGGAAGGAGTCGGCTCGGGAGCAGGCGGCGCCGGCTCCGGCTCGGGAGAGGGCTCCGGCGGCGTCTCGGCCGAGGCTTCCGCCTCGACAGGGGCCTCTTCGGCCTCGGGCTGCTCTACGTTCCGTTCTTCGTCTGCCATCTCTAGCTTCCGTTCTCGCGTTCGTTGCGGACAGTCAGGATGCGTGCGATCTCGCGCTTGGCCAACTTCAGCCGCGCGGGGTTTTCCAGGGCGCCGGTCGCCGACTGGAAGCGCAGGTTGAAGAGCTCCTGTCGTCGGTCGGCCAACGCCCGCGAGAGCTCCTCGTCGGTCATATCTCGGATCTGCTTAGCCCTCAAAGAGACTCGCCTCCTAGCATGGGGGAACCCATGGTTTTCCCATGGACCCCCTCCTTCGCCGGCTCCATACCGTCAGTTGGCAGTGGGCCTGCGCACGGGCAAAGCCCGGCTCCGGCGGCGACGCGCACTTCTCCAACAACGTTCATCGCGCTAGCCCTCAAAGAGATTCGCCTCCCGTTTCACGAATTTGGTCTTGATAGGGAGCTTGGTGCCGGCCAGCCGCAGCGCCTCCTTGGCGAGCGGCTCGGGCACGCCGGAGAGCTCGAACATGACGCGCCCCGGCTTGATCACGGCGACCCAGTGCTCCGGCGCGCCCTTGCCGGAGCCCATGCGCGTCTCGGCCGGCTTCTGCGACACGGCCTTGTCCGGGAAGACGTTGATCCAGACTTTGCCGCCACGCTTGATCTTGCGGGTCATCGCAATTCGGGCCGCCTCGATCTGGCGGTTGGTCACCCAGCCGGCCTCGAGCGCCTTGACTCCGAAGTCGCCGAACTGAACGCCGGTCTGGCCCTTGGCCAGGCCGCGCCGACGGCCGCGCTGGTACTTGCGGAACTTCGTTTTCTTGGGAAGCAGCATCAGTGCCCCTTCCAGTAATGCCGCCGAGTTTCTGGGTCGCGAGCCCAA
>DASQTZ010000036.1:0-3988 GCA_035641605.1 Gaiellaceae bacterium
CGCCCTCTTAGCTCAGTTGGTAGAGCACCTCCATGGTAAGGAGGGGGTCGACGGTTCGAGTCCGTCAGAGGGCTTTGCAAAAGTGCCGGAAACCGGTGCTTTTCTTCTCGGCTCCACTTGCAGTGTTATCAACGTGCCCAAGGTATGGAGCCGTTTGTGGAGCCTTCAGGTTCAGAACGGCGTCCTGTAAGTGCCCCAAATTGAAGCTCTTGGATGCCGTCGCGATCGCTATCGGACGTGCTGATTCAGCCACCCCTTCTCGTTGTCGTTGGCCGCGACCTTCGCGCGCGCTTGGTTCTTCCGGAGTCGTGGCCGCGTACGTGGCGAACAGAATCGCTAGGGCGAGAAGAAGCGCGAGCGCGATCCTGAACCACCACACCGCAGCGTTCAGATAGCCGGCCTTCAGCTCGACGATCCGGAAGTTGAGTCCGGCGGTCTTCAAGAGCGAAGCCGCGCGTGCAGCCTGCGCCGCGGCGACATCAGACTCAGCTCGTCCGAAGATGTCCTCAAAGGCCGGGTATGACCACGGCAGAGTCCGGGAGGAAGCGCCGAGAGCGCGCATCCCTGATGCGACGAAGGCAACGACGACACCAGCGACGACGGCTGCGAACGTAATGCGCCAGCCTTCCGAGCGAAGCTTCGTCGGGTCGAGGAGTAGCGCGCCGCTGGCGAGCGCAACCGTGGTGGCCAGGGCGACGGCGCCCTGAAGCGTAGTGGCGCGGCGGTCGATGCTCTCGGCGTCCGCGTGTGGTCGGCGTGCGAGCTCCTCGGCTTCGGCGAGCAGTGCGGCTGCGAGCTTCGCATCGGAGGTCTTCAGCCGCCGAGCGAGCTCGTCCTCGTCCTCGCGGAAGTACCTCGGCTCACCGAGCGGGAGGATGAGCCTGTCCCGGACCGACCGCCAGAGCTTCAGCATCGTCCGGCGCGCTCGAGCAGGTCAGCGAGGCATGAGCGGAGCGGCTGGCCAGTGAGCTGTTCCAGCCACGCCCACTGGCCGTTCGGGTTGAGCTCGAGGAACACATGCTCGCCGTCGTGTGCTCGTACGAGGTCGATGGCGGCGAATTCGAGCCCGTAGGAATCGGTGATCGACCGGCACATCCGTGCGACCTCCGAAGGCAGCTCCTCGACCGCGTGCGGCTGCGCGCCGCCCGCCCGGCGCCAGTCGACCTCACTTACGGCGCTCTGCTGGCTTTCGATCCGGACGGCGAACACGTCGTCGCCGATGACGGTCGCGCGCAGGTCGAATCGCTTGGGGACGAGCTCTTGGAAGAGGTACGGCTCCGGGCCGAGATCGGAGAGGTCATCTTCCTGGGTGAGATCGAAACGCGACGTGAAGAACAGCCGCTCGCCCTCACTCAGGTCGAGGCGCCCCTCCCCGAGAGGCTTGCAGACAATGCCCATCGCCGCGTGCCGCGCCGCGAAATCCCGGACTTCGGCGGCGTTGTTGGAGACAAGGGTGGCAGGTACCCGAAACCCGATTCGCCGCGCGAGGCGGAGTTGATGCAGCTTCGATCCGGCGATGCGGTTCCTGTCGGGGTGGTTGACCCAGAACGCATCGAGGGTGCGCCACAAGCCGTCTAGCGTCTCGCGAGCCTCGCTGATTGCCCAGCGCGCGCGCTCGGGCGTGCCCCAGGCGGAGGGGTCAGGCGGGAGCGGACGCCGGTACCAGACCGATCGAACGTCCCCGAGCTCGAGCTGGCGGCCAGAGCTCACGGCCAGCCGCGCTTCGTCGGGCGTCCAGTCCAGAGACGTGGCGCTCGGGAAGTCCTCGCTGTTGAAGCGGAAGAAGGGTGCGGAGCGACGCTCGAGCTCCAAGATGAGCCAGTCCGCGGTGTGATCCGCACGGTTCGTGATGATCAAGATCACGTCGTTCCAGCTCCGGAGATAGCGCCGCGGGAATGACGATCACTGCTGCCAGTGATCGCGGTCCCGTGCGGCCTTGGTGATCGTGTCGACCGAGGCTAAGACGTCCTCCCACGCGCGATCGGAATCGTCGGGCTCGGCTGAGACTCGCGTCATCGTGACCGTGGCGCCGACGACCTCCAGCTCGACGAACGGCCGTCCATCGGCGGCCAGGTTGTAATGACGCTGCTCGTCGTAGACAGGCGTTTGGAGGCCTGTTGAGCCATCCTCGGTCGGGACGGCGAATCGCTCAGCGAACAACGTCGTTGCCACCGGCATATTGTCGAGCATGGATCGGCCGGACGTGGGCACCCGCGCCACGCGTTCTTACTCCAGACACGTGCCCGCATTGACGAGTCATACACGGTGAACCCGCCGCTAGCCGGAATCAGTTATCTCGAGCGGGTGTAGCGGCTTGCTGATCAGCCGTCCCTCGAACGACTCGTCGAGTGCTGCTCCTGCCTCCTTCCGTGCGCGGCGTTCGACCAAGTCGTCCACGAACGCGCGCAGCTCGGGGCGAGGTTTATCGCACGGGATTACGACGTAGTCGCGGAGCTCACCGCTGTCGTTCCGTAGTCGGGGCGGCCAACCGCGTCGCCGGTTTGCCTTGGCGAGCGAGTCGTCGTCAGGATCGAGTTCGAGCAGCGCGACCTGTGTGAAGGGTTTCGGGCGCACGACATCGGCAGGCCGCCGCCTCGCGGCCGTGCGCACGGCGGCAAGCGCGTCATGCGTTCGGCCGAAGACGTACTCGTCCGCCCAGCCGTAGGTGCGCAAGTTGATCGTCTCGATTTCGCGCGCCGACGCCTCGCTGACCGTCAGGCCACCGCCCATCGGCACCGGGCGCATCAGGAGACATGCAGTATCCCCGAGCGGCACCGTCGTTTCGCTCCTCTCCGAGCTCAGGATCGCCTGCCACGCCCATGGGTACGGCGGCGTCGGGTCGTGGATCGCGTAGCCGCGATCCGAGGTGATGAAGCCGCCCGACGACCGGAGCAGCGTCCAGTCGAACTCGATGAGCATCGGCACGTTCTCGATCGCGTGCGTCAGGCCGGTGGAGAGCGCGGCCGCGCGACCGCTCAATTTGAGCCGTCCGTCGCGGATCTGCGCGATCGTCTCCTGCCGAAACTGCTCGATCTCATCGTCGCTCGCTCCCTCGCCGAAGAACTCGCGGTGGCGCCTGGCGAAGGCGATGCGGTCGGAGTAGAACTCGGTCGCCCACGACTGGAAGGCGGCGTTCGCCACCGTCGTGATTTGTTCAGCCGCGGCGGGGGTGCGCATTGTCTGGAGGGCGACGAAGAATGCGATCGTCGCGCGCTCGCCCGGCGAGACGGATGCCGGATCGTCGAGCAGGTGGCGGAGAGCAGGCGCGGCATGCTCTTCGACGAGCGCGAGGTATCCCTCGTTCCGGTTCGACATCTTTCCGTCCTCATCCGGGACGGCGTACAGCCGGCGTCGAGACGCCGCAGTCCGGACGTCGACGCGAATCGGAGCTCTCCGGTTCTTCGTCTCCATCTGGAAGAGGCAGTCCTTGCCGTTGTGCGTGTCCGCGAAGCCACGGAGCAGGAACTGCGAGAGGAAGTGGTGCCGCTTCGCCGTGCTCTTGTCAAGGCGGCTGAAGTCGTTCGACTCGACCATCTCCATGAACGCCGCCGTGACCGGGCTCGCCCGCAAGGCGGCTGCGATGAGGTCGAATCCACCCATCTAGCAAACGGTAGCCACCACCGATGCCGCGTCGGTGTACTCGCGACCCATTGCGCAGCCGGGCAACGACACGTGCACGATCCGCCTGACCCCCGCTCGACGAGCTGCCTCAAAGAGTGCTTTGGAGTTCGCGACGGCGTTCGCGAACGTCGTCCCGCCCCTTTCCCATCGAACCCAGTAGGTGTTGTAGAGCGATGCGACCCCTTCGAGGCTGCGCGCCAGCGCGGCCGGATCGTCGAACCGATAAGGCAAGGCCTCGACGCGCGCTTGGAGGGGATGCTCTCGTTCCGGGTGGTGTGTGAGGGTTCGTACCGCTCGCCCGGATTGGAGCAGGAGCTCGGCGATCCGAGAGCCCGAGTAGCTGAACGCCCCGGTCACGAGGTCCGTC
>DASQTZ010000037.1:0-18175 GCA_035641605.1 Gaiellaceae bacterium
GCGCCGCTCGAGAAGCTCCAGGCCTACAAGCGGCGGATGGGCTGGAGGTTCCCGTGGGTGTCCACCTACGGCAGCGACTTCCCGTTCGACTTCGACCTCGCTCTCACCGAGGAGCAGATGTCCGGCATCGAGGAGATCCAGACGATGCTCAAGGAACCCCCCGACTGGCTCGAAGAGTGGGCGGAGGACGTCGGGACCGAGCTGGAGTCGGGCATGGCGGAGAACCCCAGCTGGATCGCCTTCGCACTCGAAGACGGCGTCGTCTACCACACGTACACGCGCATGGCGCCCGACCGGGATTTCGTGGTGCCCTACTACCACCAGCTACTCGACCGCACGCCGAAGGGGCGGGTCGACGAGTTTCGGGCCACTCGGCACGACGAGTACGAGGACGCCGCCACCGGCTCGTAAGCATGCTTGGGTCGCAAAGACGCACGACGATGCTGCTCTTCGGGACGGCCGCGACCGCTTGGGCGGTCACCGTCGAGCGGATGAGCGGCATGGACGCGGGCCCAGGCACGGACCTGGGCCCGCTCGACTGGTATCTCGGGATCTGGGCGACGATGACCGCCGCGATGATGCTGCCGTCCGCGCTCCACGTCGCGCGCGGCCTGCTCTTCGTCGCCGGATACCTCGCAACCTGGACCGCATTCGGCCTCGCCGCTTACGGGCTCTTCCGGCTGGTGACCTCGTTCGACACCGGTTGGCTCGCCTGGGACCGGGGCGGACCTTATGTGGCCGGCGGCGCGATTGTCGCTGCAGGGATCTACGAGCTGACGCCGCTGAAGGAGCACTGCCTCCATCGCTGCCACACGCCCGCCGGGCGCGGCGGTCTCGCGCACGGCGTGGACTGCGTCGGCTGCTGCCTGGGCCTGATGGCGGCGCTCTTCGCACTGGGCGTGATGAGCTTGTTCTGGATGGCCGTCGTCGCCTGCGTGATCTTTGCAGAGAAGGTGCTGCCGCAGGGTCTCAGGCTCACCCGCGGCGTTGCTCTTGCCTTAGTCGTCCTAGGGATCTGGGTCGCCGGTTCGCCCTCGAGCGTTCCCGGCTTTACGGAGCCCGATCGGTCGCCGTCGATGCAGATGGAGGTGTGAGATGGAGCACAGGATCGGAACCCGAGAAGAGTGGCTCGCGGAGCGGAAGGACCTCCTCGAGCGCGAGAAGGAGCTGACGCGCCGCAGCGACGAGCTGGCACGCGAGCGGCAGGAGCTGCCCTGGGTGCCGGTCGAGAAGGACTACAGCTTCGAGACCGACGAGGGGACGAAGCCGCTGGCGGAGCTCTTCGACGGCCGCTCGCAGCTGCTCGTCTACCACTTCATGTTCGGGCCCGCATACGAGGCAGGCTGCCCGGTGTGCTCGGCGGGCGCCGACACGTTCGACGGCGCGGTCGTCCATCTCAACGCGCGCGATGTGACCTTCCTCTGCGCATCGCGCGCACCACTCGAGAAGCTCCAGGCGTACAAGCGGCGGATGGGCTGGCAGTTCCCGTGGGTCTCGACCCTCGGGAGCGACTTAAACTTCGACTTCGACGTCTCGCAGACAGAGGAGCAGGTGGCGCCGTTTGTGGAAGGGGACGTCGGCCCGACGATCAGGGAGATCTCGGCTGCGTGCGGGACCGACCCGGCGGGCTACCTCACCGAGGGGCCCGGCCTGAGCTCGTTCACGCTCTCCGACGGCACCGTGTACCACGCGTACTCGACCTACGCCCGCGGCCTCGAGGTCATGCTTGCCTTCTATCCGCTGCTCGACCAGGTGCCAAAAGGTCGCAACGAGGGCGACCCCCCGGAATTCTGGATCCGCCGCCACGACGAGTACGAGCGGGAGCAAACGCAATGAAGGTGGGAACCCGCGACGAGTGGCTCGCCGCCCGGGTTGAGCTGCTCGACGAAGAGAAGGAGCTCACGCGGCGTAGCGACGAGCTGGCGCGGAAGCGCCGCGAGCTGCCGTGGGTGCCGGTTGAGAAGGAGTACAGCTTCGAGACGGCCGAGGGAACGAAGACGCTGGCCGAGCTCTTCGACGGGCGCTCACAGCTGCTGGTCTACCACTTCATGTTCGGCCCGACGGTCGAAGGCTGGCCGGAGGCGGGGTGCCCAGGCTGCTCGTACACGGCTGACTCCCTCGACGGCGCCGCCGTCCATCTCCCGCACCACGACGTGACCTTCGTCGCCGTCTCCCGCGCGCCGCTCGAGCAGCTCGAGTCGTACAAGCGCCGCATGGGATGGAGCTTCCCGTGGGTCTCGTACGGGGAAAGCGACTTCAACCTCGATTTCGCCGTGTTCACCGAGGAAGGGCGCCGAACCGGCAAGGGCTTCAATTTCGGCACACCGAAGCACGCCGACATCGATCTCCGCGGGGAGGAACTGCACGGCCTGAGCGCGTTCGCGCTCGAAGACGGCGTCGTCTACCACGCGTACTCGACCTACGACCGGGGCACCGACGCGTTGAACGCGACCTGGCAACTGCTCGACCGGACTCCGCAGGGGCGCGACGACGCGGTCCACCCCGACTGGCCGCGCCGCCATGACGAGTACTAACCTCGACGAGCTGCGGCGATCGCTCGCCGGCGAGATGATTGGCCCCGAAGACGCGGCGTACGACGCCGCCCGCCGCTGCTATAACGCGCTCGTCGATCGCCGTCCGGCGGTGATCGCGCGCTGCGCCGGCCCGGAGGACGTGGCGGCGGCCTTCGAGTTTGCCCGGGCACAGGAGTTGGAGGTGGCCGTGCGAGGAGGCGGCCACAACCCCGCCGGACACTGCGTCGCCGACGGTGTACTTGTGATCGATCTCTCGCTGATGCGGAAGGTCGAGGTCGACGGCGACGCAGGGATCGCCCGGTCCGGCGGCGGCGCAACGTGGCTCGACTTCGACACCGCGACGCAGGCGTTTGGCCTCGTCACGCCCGGCGGCGTCGTCGGCTCGACCGGCGTCGCCGGGCTCACGTTCGGCGGCGGGATCGGCCACCTGACGGCGCAGCACGGCCTGACCTGCGACAACCTCGTCGGTGCAGAGGTGGTCACGCCGGACGGCGCCGTCGTCCACGCGAGCTCGGACGAGAACGCGGAGCTCCTGTGGGGCCTCCGTGGCGGCGGCGGCAATTTCGGCGTCGCCACCCACTTGGAGTTCCGGCTGCATCCGCTCGAGCGGGTCGTCGGCGGCGCACTGGCCTACAGCGAAGAGGGCGTCCGCGAAGGCCTCCGCCGCTTTCGCGAGCTCGTTTCGAATGCCCCGCGGGAGCTCAGCTGCCAGGCCGTGCTTTCGGTGGACGAGTCGGTGGCGCCGATGCTCGGGGTGTACCCGTGCTACACGGGCTCGAACGGAGATCCCGAGGAGCTACGCGCGCTGCGTACCGGCCCCGGCCTCGTCGACGACGGAGTCGGCGCGCGCTCGTTCCTCGAGCAGCAGCTCCTGTTCGACTCCCCGTACGGCGAAAGCCGGCAGTACTGGAAGGGTCACTTCGTGCGCGAGCTTCCGGACGAGCTGCTCGATGATTTGATCGAGCGCCTCGTCGTGCTGGGACGGGCGCCCGGCGGCATCCTGATCGAGTCCCTTCACGGTGCACCGAAAGACGCCGATCCGGCCAGCGGGGCGCTCGGCTTTCGCCAGGCCGCGTTCAACGTCAGCGCGATGGCGACGTGGCAGGACACCGCCCACGACGAGGAGCACATCCAGTGGGCGCGCGAGACGGCGGCCGCGATCGAGCCGTGGTCCGTGAGCGGCGGCTACGCGAACTACATGCAGGCCGACGAGCCACTCGAGCGTGTGCGGGCGGCGTTCGGCGGCGAGGCGTTCGAGCGGCTGCGAGCGCTGAAGAGCCGGTACGACCCGGGGAACGTCTTGCGTCGCAACCAGAACATCCCACCGGTCTGACGCCAAGGAGGCAGGAATGAATCTTCCACCCATCGTCTCAGAAGCCGAGTGGCAAGCAGCGCACGAAGAGCTTCTCGCCAAGGAAAAGGACGCGACTCGTGCTCGAGATGCGCTGGCCGCAGAGCGCCGGCGGCTGCCGACGGTCCGGATCGATAAGGACTATGTCTTCGATGGCCCGGGGGGCAAGGCGAGCCTCCTCGATCTGTTCGAGGGCCGACGCCAGCTGATCGTCTACCACTTCATGTTCGGTCCCAACCAGGACGAGGGCTGCGACGGCTGCTCGATGTTCGCCGACCAGGTCTGCCACCTCGCCCACCTGCATGCCCGCGACACCTCCTTTGCCCTGGTGTCCCGCGCCCCGATCGCCAAGATCGAGCCCTACAAGCAGCGCATGGGCTGGACGATCCCCTGGTTCTCATCGTTCGAGACGGACTTCAACGTCGACTTCGGTCTCTCGCCCGAGACGCCGCAACCGACCAAGTACCAGGACGGCGAGACCTTCGGGCTCAGCGTCTTCTTCCGCGACGGCGGCGACGTCTTTCGCACGTACTTCACGAACCGGCGCGGCACCGAGGCGCTCGGGAGCGTTTGGACCTTCCTCGACCTGACGCCCCTGGGCCGGCAGGAGACATGGGAGGACTCGCCCGAGGGCTATCCGCAGACGCCGCCGTACGACTGGTGGCGCCGCCACGACGAGTACGGGGACGAGAGATGACGATCGTGAACTCGGTCGGCGACCTCGTGCTGACCGATCCGCAGGCAATGCGCGCGCTGGCCGACCCGGTCCGGCTTGCGTTATTGGACCGCCTTCGGCGCGAGGGCCCGGCGACTGCCGCCGAGCTCTCCTCGACCCTGCAGGCGGGAGGCATTGAGGGACATCTCGAGGCGCTCGAGAGGTTCGGCCTCGTCGCACGCCAAGAGAGCCGATGGTCCGCGGTGGCCAAAGGCTTCGTCTTCGAGATTCCCGACGATCCCGAAGGCCAGGCTGCGGCCAGGAAGCTGAGCAGCGTGATGATGATGAACTACATCGACCTACCCCAACGCTGGGTCGCTGACGACGAGCCCCGACTGAAGCTCGACTGGGCTCGCGCCTCGGGCCTGTTCAATGCCAGGTTGACCGTGACGCCCGACGAGCTCCGCAATCTCCAGGAGGGCCTCGAGCGACTCGTGGAGCCTTTGATCACGCGCGAAGCCGACGATGTCCCTGACGACGCCGGTCGCGTCCACATCCTGGCTTACTTTCTGCCGGAGGCTTGACACGCGCCTCTATGCCGCAACCGGGGATGGGATTACTCGGCTCGACGAGGAGCGCGGCGAATGGAGGCTCGAGTCCACGCTTGGCGGAAGTGGAGCGCAGTGCCTGGCGGTGGATCCGCACGACCCGGACACGCTTTACGCCGGGCTGCGCGAGCGGGGCGTGCGGCGGACGAATGACGGCGGGCGTAACTGGGTCGACTGCGCGCTGCCCGAACCGGGTGTCTTCTCGCTCGCAGTCAGCGCCGCGGACGGTGCCGTTTACGCGGGGACCGAGCCGAGCCGGTTGTTCCGCAGCGACGATCGCGGTGAGAGCTGGAGCGAGCTCGACGGTCTGCTCGAGCTCCCCTCGCGGCCGACGTGGAGCTTTCCGCCGCGGCCGTGGACCTCGCACGTGCGCTGGATCGCCCCGAATCCGCACGACGCCGATCTAATCCTGGTCGGGATCGAGCTCGGCGGGTTGATGCGCTCGACCGACCGCGGAGCCACCTGGCAGGACCACCGACCCGGCGCGCAGCCCGACGTGCACTCGCTCGCCTGGCACCCCCGCGTTCGCGGCCGCGCGTACGAGGCCGGCGGCGGCGGCGCCGCCTTCAGCGAGGACGCGGGCGAGACCTGGCAGCCGAGCGACGACGGACGCGACCGCAACTACACGTGGTCGGTCGCAGTCGACCCCGACGACCCTGACCTGTGGTACGTCTCGGCCAGTACCGGCCCCTTTGCCGCTCACGGCGGCCGCGATCCGCAGGCACGCATCTTCCGGCGACGCGGAGGCGAGCCGTGGCGGGCGCTCGGCGGCGGGCTTCCCGAGCCGCTCCCGGCAATGCCGTACGCGCTGGTCGCCGGCGACGGCCGCCTGTTCGCCGGCCTCGCGGACGGGCAGATCTGGGAGAGCGACGATCACGGCGACAGCTGGCGCGCCTGCGAGCTCCGAGGTGACCCGATCGCGCGGCTCCAGGCGCTCGTCTACACGAGCGCCTGAGCGCGCGGCGTCGAAAACCACCAACTGGAGCGCGTATGTACCTGGCACACCGATTTCTCGCGCTCGCACGAGGTGGTTTGTATGAAGAGTGCCGTCGCCCGGTACCGCGTCCGAGCGTTCACTCTCGCACTCGTATTAATGTCCGGGCGCAGGCCTCGCAGGGGCTGTACCAGGCCGGTAGCGCTCAGGCCCTCACGTTCGCGAACATCGAGCACGGAGGTATCGGCACGGCCGGCGTCGACGAGGGCGCGGTGCAGATCGTGAGCTGACGGCTAACGGACGATCCGCACTCCCGGACGGAAGGCCGCGACCGCGAACCAGAACGGCTCGTCGAAGGCGACGAGCCTTCCGTGCTCCCACACCTCGGCGGCGCCGACGTCGCGCCCACCGGCGACCGTGCCCTGGTCGAGCGAGGACGCGACTCCTTCACGCCAACGAACGACCAAACGGCTCCCGCCGACTGCGACACGAACCACCTTCCGCTCGCGGAGGAGCGAGAACGGGACGGCGGCAGCTTCGTCGCCGCGCTCGATGAAGACGACCCGCTCCTTCGGCGGAAGCCGCTTGTCATCCGAATTGTTCGTCGCGACGAAGGGGGGCGAGTCGATGTCGTCATAGCCGGTATAGGGGTTCTCCCCGTAGTCCCGCGCGTGCCCGGTCTCCCGCGAGAGAACCTTCCCGTCGGGTTCCTCGCGCTCGAACTCTCGCCAAGCGACGACCTTCGCGGGCAGCTGGTCGAGTTCGGCCCCGGTCAGCTCGCCGAGGAGGGCCCGACCGCCGAACTGCTGCCACCATGACTCGGTCTGCCGGTCGTACATGACGAGGTCGGCGTTGCGCAGGTTGCCCGTTGTCCCGAAGGTGAGCGTCTTCCCGTCGACCCGGCGGTCGAAGACGATCGCCGTGTTGCACAGCGGGCAGAAGGTCACGGCGACCGGGACGCCGCGGATCGCGTCGTTGACGATCTCGTGCCAGATGAGGATCTGGATCGGGTACGCACGCGCCTCGCCCTCTAACTCGAACGCGATGACAGGCTCCTGGGGCTCTAGGAATTCGACGTCTTCGACGGGGACGAACGCGGGTCGATCGATGGCCGGAATTCCGTCCTTGCCCGGCCCCCCTGACTGGAACTCGGACAGGGGTACCGCGCGGCGGCCGAAGTCGGTGTTCCAGCCCGCGGTGATGGCAGGGGGCGGGCTGGCCTCGCCGAGTCCGGGGCCGACATCGGGCTCGGTCGCGAGCTCCCGCTCGACCGAGCGGACCGCCTCGCGTTCGGCGTCGGAGAGCTCGCTGCCGCCGTCCCCGCCGCCGCAGCCGGCGACGGCGAGCAGGACGACAGCTCCCGCGAGTACGCGGACCATGCGCTCAGTCTGATGCACGTGAGGCTCGGCCCGATTCGCAGTCGGCCTTGAATCGGGGCCAGAGCCAGACGCATCAAAGTCGACATAACGGCCTACATTCAGCGGAGTGGCGGCGCCACCGCCATCCTTCGAGCGTGCAGCCACGGCTATCGGTCGCCCTCGCGGTGATCGCCGGGATCGGCGCGACGGCCTACGGGCTCCTCGCTCGCGGCGCGCTCACGCTCGATCTCGGCATCGGCAGGTCGCTGCGGCCGCTCGGCCCGCTGACGGTGCGCGTCGAGGCTCCGCGCGAGCTCGTCTTCGAGGTGATCTCGGCGCCGTATCTCGGCCGGACGCCGCGCGCACTCGCCGAGAAGCTTCGCGTCGTCGAGCGGAGTGACGACATGGTGCTCGCGGAGCACTACACGGACATCGGCCGCTTTGTCACGAGCACCCTCGAGACGGTCCGCTTCCAGCCGCCGAGCCATGTCCACTTCCGGCTCGTCCGCGGCCCGGTTCCGCATGTGGTCGAGCAGTTCGAGCTGCGCGACGAGGAGCCATGGACCGAGCTCGAGTACAGCGGGGAGCTTGGCACGGACCTGTGGGCGCTGGGGCGTTGGTGGGGCGATCGCGTCGCTCGCAAGTGGGAAGCGGCCGTCCAAAGCTCTCTCGACAGCGTGAAAGCGGAGGCAGAGCGGGCGGCCCGCCGGAAGGGGGTGGGCTCGTGAAAGTCGCGATCATCGTCCTCGCCGGCACCGAGATTCGCGAGGGGCTCGGGCGTGTCGTGAATGCGCTGACGACGGCGAAGGAGTTCGGCGAGCACGGTGACGAGGTGGTCGTGGTCTTCGACGGCGCCGGAACGATGTGGATCCCGGAGCTTGCAGGGCCCGAGCACCGATACCACGACCTGTTCGAGTCGGTTCGCGGCTCGATCTCGGGCGCCTGCGAGTACTGCGCCGCGGCCTACAGCGTCACGGCTGAGGTCGAGGACGCCGACATTGCGCTTCTCGACGAGTACGCGCAGCACCCGAGCCTCAGGTCGCTCGCCCTGAACGGATACACCGTGATGACGTTCTGAAGAGAGAGCGCAAGACCGCGCCGGCCGACGCCGTCCTTCCGTTGCTCGGCTCAGGACGTCGGCGCCTCGGTCGCCCTGAGGCGAGCGGCGAAGCCGAGGAAGAAGGCGACAAGCAGGAATCCGAAGACGGCGTGGATGAACACCTCGAACCCCTGGTGGGGCCCCCTGCGGGTTCGTAAACCACTCGAAGATGGTGTTGCCGAGGATTTGGAAGTTGACGACGTAGAGCGCGAGCGCGTAGACGACGCCTGCGGTGGCCAGCACGAGCCAGTTCCGCACGAGCGGTGAGAAGGCGCCTACGAGCAGCGCAAACACGACGCCGAAAGCGACGAAAGCGTGAAATGAACGATCGCGCCAGTCGCCAGCATGTCGACCGTCGGCGTCATCGAGGCCGGCTTGTCCGTTCCGTGGAAGATCGTGGAGATGTCGATGAACGGCGCGACGGCCGGCTTCCCCTGGGTCGTGGCGTACGCCATGTTCGCGAGCAGGAACACGAAGCCCGCGGCGAGGCCGGCGACGGCTCCCCGTGTGAAAAGGTCGCCGAGGTGCCACGCAAACGCCCGCAGGTAGGACGCAGACTGTGTGAGCTGCCTTCCGCCGGCTAGCGGTTTCGTCGCGGTCCCCTGCGCTCGCTCGTCAGTACGAACGGCCATGTCTTCAGCCCTTTCGGAGACTGCGCGTAACCACTGTCAGATGCAGAGGAGCGTCTGTCCGATTCAGCCTCTAGGCCTGGTCCCACCGCGCCAGTGCGTCGCGGATCTGCATGCGGCCGCGATGGATCCGGCTCTTCGCCGCGGCGACAGAGACGCCGAGCGCCTCGGCAACCTCTGCATTCGTGAGCCCCTCGACGTCGCGGAGCACGACCGCCGCGCGATACTCGAACGGCAGCGCGGCAAGCTCCCGAATGAGCACGTCCTGGAGGCCCGGCTCCGGATCCGGCGGTGCCGGGAGACGCTCGTCGAGCTCGTGGACGTCCGGGCGCTTCCGCCGCCGGCGCATCAGCGCCTCGTTGACGGCGATCCGGTACAGCCAGGTGAACAGCTGCGCGTCGCCGCGGAAACGACCCAGGTGCCGCCAGGCCTGGACGAAGACGTCCTGGGTCGCCTCCTCGACGTCGCGGCGGTCGTCGAGGAGCCGGTAGAGAACCGACGCGACTCGATGCTCGTACGCGCGTACGAGTTCGCCGAATGCCTCGACGTCGCCCGCCGCGGCTCGCTCCACGAGCTCCCGCTCAGCCCCGGCCACGACGTGATCGTACGATGTGAATCGCAGTGGCTGGACGAGGCATCCAATCCGACATGGGGTTGATCGAGCGGCTTCTCCTCGGTGGGTGCGAAGAGACGCGTAAGCGTCTCTCGGAACTCGCCGACGGCGAGGCTCGCGGGATCCGAGGCTGGCGCGCACGCGCGCACCTCGCTCGCTGCGAGCTGTGCCAGGCCGCCTACGATTCGCTCCTGCGGACGGTCGAGCGGCTTCGCGCTCTGGGCGAGAGCGATCGTCTTCGTTCGTCCGGCTCAGTCGCCGACGCGGTGGTCGAGCGCGTCCGCCGCCAGCCGCCGCCGTCTTAGTCCGCCGGAATCGCCGACTGCCGGCGATTCATTCGGTAACCACTCGTCGCGGGGCGATCGAGTCGCGTCTTGCTGGGAATCACACTGGCCGGCCTCATGGCCGTCGCGCTTGTCGCGCTCGCATCGCGATCGGAGGCTGGAACACCAAACGCGACGGCAGGCGTCGCGTTTGGCGACCACGTCATCCTGCGCACGCCGGGCGGTCCTGTCCTTGCGCTCACTTCGACAACATGAACCTCGAGAAGGCCAGGAACCTGAACTGGGTCGCGTACGCGCTCCCGGGGCGCTTCACACGTGCCGATCAGGCCCGGCTCAACCCCGGATTCACGCACTTCCACAGCTTCAAGAACGACGCGCACGGCGGCCTGGTAGGGACCGACGGCGTCTGGCTCGTCCACATCGGAACGCGGATCTTCAGGTCGCCGTGCGGCCAGGTTCGTACTGGCAAGGTCGATCGGAACTTCATGCCGACCAAGCCGCCGACTCGTTGAGCCGCAACACTAGACAGCTTCCTGCATCCGATCTCGTCGGGTTACGCGCGCCGCGCCGAGGAGGCCGGGTTCTCTTCCGCCCCGAGGCGGAGTCGGCGAGCTAGGAGCCGACTCCGAGGGAGGCGAGGAGAACAAGGACGACGGTAGTGACTGCGGCGAGGCCGTGGATGACGACGATCGGAACCGGGAAGTGCTGCTCGGGAGGCTTCCCCGGTGCGCCGGCTGCGGCCTCGGTGCCGACGGCCTGCGCCTGTCTGCGGCGGGCCCAGATGGCGAACATCGTCCAGCCGAGCGCGGCGACGACCAGGAGGATCCCGAACGCGAGCCACGCCAGCGCGTCGCTGTCGTTGACGAGGTAGACGATCCAGAGGACGAGACCGGTTGTTGCGAGTAGGAAGTGGCCGAGGATCAACGGCGGCGGAATCCGCTTGCCGGCCTCCGCCGGCTGACGCATTCCACCTCGCATCAACCAGATCGAGAGCAGCACGAAGCCACCTCCGGCGGTGAGCAGCCACGCGATCAATGCGGCCCATTCCATTCGCCGAGCTGCTTATACCGCAGATCGGCCGGACTAAAGCCGGGGAACGCCGCGATCACCGCAGTCGTTTGCACAGGAAGAGATGACGTTCGAATCCGTGCTGGAGCTCGTGTCCGCGTCGCCATGGACGTACGCGGTGATCCTTGGCGTCGCGGCGCTCGACGCCGTGCTGCCGCTGGTTCCGAGCGAGACGACGGTCATCTCAGCAGGGGTTCTTGCCGGCGCCGGCGACCTGCAGCTCGGGCTCGTGATCGCCGCCGGAGCCGCCGGCGCTTATGGCGGTGACTCGAGCGCGTACTGGCTCGGCCGGCGCCTCGACTCTCGACTCGCGCGAAGGGTGTTTCGCGGCCCGAAGGGCGCGCGCCGGCGGGTTTGGGCCGAGACGGCGCTGGAACGTCACGGCGGCCCGCTGATCTTCGGAGCGCGGTTCGTCCCCGGCGGCCGCACCGCGACAACGGTGACGGCAGGGGTCCTGCGCATGCGCTGGGCGCGGTTCGCGGGCTTTGCGGGCGCGGCGGGCATCGCCTGGGCGTCGTACGCGGCGCTCCTCGGCTATCTCGGAGGTCGCGTCTTCGAAGACAGCCCACTTTGGGGTCTCCTCGTCGGGTTTGGAGTCGCGGCCGCCACGTTCGTGGTCATGGAGGGCGTCCGAAGAGCCCGCGCGCGCTCACGGCGCGGAGCGATGGTCGAAGCAGTCGTCGAGGAGCGCGGTGCCCCCGATCGTCGAGAGGCCGCGTAGAAGAGCTAGTCCGGCTTGCCGGACATCGCCCAGACGGCGATCACATACGCGGCCAGGAGGACAAGCGAAAGCACGAGCGTCGCCCTGAGCAGGCCGGAGCCCTTCCCTTCGCGCGACCGGTACACCCCGATCCCGCCGACGATCAGCGAGACGAGCAGGATCAGCCCCCCAAGGTCGGCAGCCAGGTAACCGATTCCAAGCCAGCCTGGTTCGTCAGCTCCCTCGGGCAGGTCGTCCCAGCCCTCCTTCGAGTAGATCCACTCGGCGCCGATTCGCATGACCACCCAGCCAGGCAGCGAGACGGCGAGCAGCGACCAGTAACCGAGCCGAAGCATCCTCACGTCGCCTCTGGCGTACGCGAGCGCGCTTGCGCCCGTCAGGAGCCCGCCGACGAGGACCATCGCCCCGAAGACGTGCACCAACAGCGGGAAGTTCCACTCGTCCGGCCGCACCGCGGCGAGAACGCTCAGCTCAGGCACCCGGCTTCCAGATCATGTCGAGGATGATGAGCAGCACGACGACCGACGCGAGGAAATGAAAGACGACCCCGTTGGACGTCCGGTTGAGGGTTAAGAGCTCCGTGCTCGGCCCGGTCTGACCGGACGTCTGCAGCTCCTTTGCCTTGTTCATGCCCTGCGTGTACGCAGCGCCGGTGCGTCGTCCGAGCTCCGCTGCGATCAGCCAGAGCACGAGCGCCGCGATGATCCAGCCGTCCCAGATGTCGTAGCCGCCGACCGAGAACGCAAGCCAGATCCCGAGAACGATCGTCCCGCCCGCGCCGATACCCACGGCAGCGTTGCCGACCTTCACCGCCGGCTCCATGTGGATCGTCCCCTCCGGAGTATCGACTTGCCGCACGGCGACGACGAGGACCCAGAACAGGATCATCCCGGCGACGTAGGCGAAGGCGCTGAGCACGTGCAGCGCGAGCATCCAGTCGTCGAAGCTCACGCGGAGGATCTTATGACGCCGGCGAGGCGCTCGCGGAGGTCAGCGAGCACCTCGTCAACGGTCTCGAATCAGGGCCGGCTGGGCGCCTGAGCGGGCACGTCCTCGATCCTCGTCCGGCCCTCGCCGTCGTGCGGCGGCTCGATCGTGACGTTCGGGAGCAGCCGGTCGAGCCAGCGCGGGATGTACCAGGCCTTCTCGCCCAGCATCGTGAGGAATGCAGGCACGAGCGTCATCCGCACGATCAGGGCGTCCGTCAGGATCGCGATCGCGAGCAGCAGCCCGAACTCCTTCGAGATGCGGTCGGCGGTGAGGATGAAGGCCGCGAACACCGTTCCCATGATCAGCGCCGCCGCCACAACGACTCGGCCGATCGCGGCGATCCCGTGCTCCACGGCGGCCTGTGTCCTGAGGCCATGGACATGCTCCTCACGGATGCGGCTCATCAGGAAGACCATGTAGTCCATCGAGAGCCCGAAGAGGATCGCGAAGGCGATCGGCGGCACGAACGTCTCGATCGGCCCCGTCCGGTCGAGACCGGTGAGCCCCATCAGATGGCCCTCCTGCACCACCAGTGTGAGGACGCCGAAGCCGACGAACGCCGACAGGATGGTCGTGATCGCCGCCGTCAGCGAGATCACGATCGACCTGAACGCCATCGCGAGCACGAGGAACGTAACCCCGATGATGTAGAGCAGGAAGAGCGGCAAGCGCTCCATGATCCGTTCGGCGATGTCCTTGAACGCGGCCGTCAGGCCGGAGACGTAGGCAACCGAGTTGCCGCCCTCGATCGCCGCCGGAATCGCCTCGTCGCGCAAGCGGTCGACGAGCTCGTCGGTCTCTTCGTCCTGGGGCGCCGACTCTGGAGTCACGAAGACGATGCCGACGGTCTTCTCGTCGTTGAGCTGTGGCTCGCGGGCCGAGGCGACCCCGGGGAGTCCTCGCACCCGGTCATAGATCCTCTGCGGTGCCTGCGTGTCGCCGTTCACGTCGACGACGATCGGGATCGGACCGTTGAAGCCGGCCCCGAAGCCCTCGGCCAGCAGGTCGTACGCCTTACGGGCCGTCTGCTTCTTCGGCTGCGTTCCCTGATCCGACGCGCCCAAGCGGACGAGCGCCGACGTCGACGCCAGGGCCAAGACCAGGACCAGCGCGCCCACGAAGACTCCGCGCGCGTGTGCGGTCACGAACCGACCCCAGCGGGCGATCAGGGTCCTCTCGCGGTGGGCCTCGGAGTCGTCGATCGGACGCAGGAAAGGCACCTTCAGCCGGTCGATCTTGTGCCCGAGCTTGGCGAGCACCGCGATGAGCAGCGAGTTCGCGATCAGCACCGTGGTGAGGACGCCGAGCGCCGAGCCGATGCCGAGCTTGGTCACGAAGTCGAGGCCGAAGAAGGCCAGGCCGGTGACCGAGATCGCGACCGTCAGGCCGGCGAAGAGCACGGCCCGCCCCGCAGAGGCGCCGGCCTCGGCGGCGGCGTCGACCGGCGTGAGCCCTTCGTGGAGGAGCTGCCGGAAGCGCGTCACGATGAACAGCGAGTAGTCGATCCCGACACCTAGGCCGATCATCGATACGAGCAGCGGCGTGATCGTGTTGATGTCGGTGAGGCCGGCGAGGATGAACAGCAGGAGGAACGCGGATGCCACTGCCGAGATCGCGAGCGCGATCGGCATCGCCGTCGCGACGAACGTGCGGAAGACGACGATCAGCACGACGAGCGCCGCGAGCAAACCGAGCAGCTCCTGTGTTCCCTGCTCGATGGGCGGGAACTCGGCTTCGCCGTTGTACTCCACCTGCACGCCGGCCGGCGCGACGGCTTCGCGGACGAAATCCTCGACGGCGACGACGGCCTCGCGGTCCTCCTCATAGATGATCCGGTCGAACTGAGCTTCTGCGTACGCGATCCGCCCGTTGTCGGCGAACGTGTCCTCGCTGAAGGGGTTCCCCACGCTCTCGAGGCCGGCCTCGTCCTCGGTCGGCTTGAACTCTTGCGTCTTGAGGCGCGCAATCGATCCCTGGATCGCCGCCCTGCGCTCGGGCGTGTCGAGCCGCTCGCCCTCCGGTGCCGCGAAGACGAGGTTGAGAACGCCGCCCTGCTCTTCCGCGAACTCGGCCTCGATCAGATCGGTTGCCTTCTGCGTATCCGACCCCGGAATCTCGAACTCGTCTTTCAGGCTGCCGCCGACCGTCCCGACGAGGACGATCAGGACGACGAGGATCCCGAGCCAGCTGCCGATGACACGCCACGGATGCGAGGCGTTCGCCCGCGCCCAGCGCGCGAGCGCGCCGGTGGAGAGACGTTCGTGGGCTGCGCGGCGTGCGGCCATAGGCTCTCCAACGCCGGCCGCGCTCAAAGGATTCCCGTCGGGTCCGCGCTCTTGCTCGGTCATGGTCTCGCCCTTTCGTCGCTTCGGGTTTTGCACTAGAGACGGTCTGAAGCCCCAGAACTCATCGGTGGCTCCAAGTCGGGCAGGCTAGCTGCCGCGCCAGGGCGGACCGATGAGTTTCCTGCAGCCTCGCCGTCATAGCTTCCAGTGAGTCCAAGCGAGGGTGCCGCAGCAGTCGACGCCGCGCGAGCGAGCGACGAGTCCGCGTTCGCCGAGCTCGTCGAGAGCTACCGGCGGGAGCTGCAGGTGCACTGCTACCGGATGCTCGGGTCGTTCGAAGACTCGGAGGATCTCGTCCAAGAGACGTTCCTGCGCGCGTGGCGGAAGCGCAGGAGCTTCGAGGGGCGCTCCTCGTTCCGGGCCTGGCTCTACCGGATCGCGACCAATGCCTGCCTCGACGCGCTCGAGCGGCGCCCGCGCGTCGCCGCCGTTCACGACGGAGCCCAACCCGTCGCCGAGGTTCCGTGGTTGCAGCCTTTCCCGGACCAGCTGCTCGAAGGGATCGCGGCAAGCGACGCCGAGCCCGAGGCCGAGGTGGTCGCCAAGGAGACGATCGAGCTCGCCTTCATCGCCGCGATCCAGCTTCTGCCGCCGAGGCAGCGGGCCGTCCTGATCTCACGAGACGTCTTGGGTTGGACGGCCGCCCAGAGCGCGGCGCTCCTCGATATCAGCGTCGCCGCCGTGAACAGCGCGCTGCAGCGCGCACGCGCGACGTTGAAGGAGCACCTACCTCGGCGGCGCCTGGACTGGGCCCCCGGCTCCGATCCCAGCCGGGAGGAGCGCGAGTTGCTCCAGCGCTATATGGATGCAACCGAGCGTGGGGACGCCGCCGGCATCGTCGAGCTGTTGCGCGACGATGCCTTCTGCGCCATGCCTCCGGAGCCGAAGTTGTACGTCGGGGCCGAGGCCATCGTGGAGGCGTGGGTGCAAGGGGGCTTCGGCGACGATTCCTGGGGTCACCTCCGCTGCGTCCGCACCAGTGCGAACACGCAGCCGGCAGTCGCGTGCTACGTCAAGCGCGCCGGCGACACGGAGTACCGGCCGCTGGCGCTCGACGTGCTCCGGATCGAGGACGGGGCGGTCGCCGAGATCATCGCGTTCACGCTCACGCCGCTCTTGAAGGCGCTCGGCCTGCCGCCGAGGCTCTGATGGCCGTCCCGCTCGGGTTCGAGATCCGGGCGGTGGGGGTCGAACCGGGTGGGCATCGGATCTACCACCGAGCCGAATGGAGCGACGCTCTCGTGCTGGTCCGGCGCGGGGAGATCGAGCTCGAGTGCCTGAGTGGAACCAGGCACCGGTTCGGTCGCGGAGATCTGTTGTGGCTGACCGGGCTGCCGGTGCGCGCTCTGCACAATCCCGGCCCTGAGCCCGCCCTGCTCGTCGCCGTCGCGCGGGCGCCGAAGCTCTAGATCTCGCGGTTGCGGGCTTTGGCCGCTTCGTAGACCGGGCAGCGGCCAAGCGGACGGCCGCAGTCGACGAGGTTGCAGAGTCGACAAGTCCAGCGGGTTGCACCAGGTGGCCGGATCAAGCCGGCAAGGATCCTGCCGGCGAGCTCGCCGAATCGCCGCCGCTCCGCCGGAGTCAAGGCGCCGAGCGCCTCCTCCATGAGCGCGCGGCGGGCCCCTGTCACCGCTACCGCCCGGCGCCGACCGGCGGCCGTCAGCTCAACAGAGCTGACGCGGCCGTCGGCGCCTGTCGTCCGCCGTGCGAAGCCCGCCGTTTCGAGTCGATCGACGAGACGTACGGTTCCTGAGGAAGACAACCCCAAGACCTGCGCAA
The DNA here is from genome assembly GCA_035641605.1 of Gaiellaceae bacterium. Classification (GTDB taxonomy): domain Bacteria; phylum Actinomycetota; class Thermoleophilia; order Gaiellales; family Gaiellaceae; genus JACDAN01. The sequence continues at coordinate 16,969 of DASQTZ010000037.1, forward strand.
GCAGGTCCACCCTTGGCGAGTCGAGGAACTGGTGCAAGGCCGAAAGCGCGATCGCGTCGCTCTCCGCAAGCCCGGCCGCCTCGGTGACTGCTCCTTCGAGTCGGTCGGAAAGCGCCAGCGCGAGCGCGCCGAGCAGGTTCGTCGCCTGCCGTTCGCCACGGGCAGCGCCCCAGCGCGCGTCAGTCGAAGGAGTAGTCAAGGGTGAAGGAGGCTTTGGAACCGTGGGGAGCGTTGAACCGACCCTCGCCGCGCATGCCGGCCCAGCCGCCGGTGCCGGAGCCCTCGACGACCTTGCAGTCCCACTTCGCTTCCTTGCCGTCGAACTCGCCGATCGTCTCGAGGACGACGCTTCCCTCTCGGCCGTCGATGACGCCGTCGAATTGCTGCAGTCCGACGAAATAAGCCGTTCCGTCCTCGCCGTAGCTCATCAGCCATTCGACCTGACCCTTGCCGGTCACGCCTCCGGCCACATCTTGGGTCACGGTTGCGCGGGTGAGCTTCCGCTCACCTTCGCGCTCGGCATACGTCTCCTCGTTCCACGACGTGACAGTGAACTCTCCGTCCAGCTTCGGCATTGATGCCACCTCCGCGGGTTAGATATGTGTGTGAGTCATACATCTACCCGTGTGCAATCCAAGCTAAACCCTCCTCCGGCAACCCGAATTAAGCGTGATTTAAGACCGTCGTAACACGTGTGAAAGATCCGCCTCCTAGCGTCACCGCGAGCGGAAACAGATCCAACCAAGGAGGTAGAAATGCGCTTGCTGCTCGCCGCTCTGCTCGTCGCCGCGACGGCTTTGCTCGCGTCCGTGCCGGCGACGGCTCAAACCACAAAAGGGGAGCTATTCCATAACGGCTCGATCGTGGGGACAGTCGTGACGCCGTCGCCGATTGCGGACGGGGCCGGAACCGATCCCTTCTATATGGTGACGAACGGCGCCGCTGGACAGCTCGGCATCGCCGGCGTCGCGCCCGGCGATGGGCCGTACCACGGAGGCAGTTGGCAGGTCTACCGCGTCACCTTCAACACCGGAGTCACGCCCTACCTACTCACGTCGGACGAGGCCGTCTTCGCAGCGAGAGACGCTGGGGACGTCACGGTGACGCGCGCAGGGTCGGCGGACTTCCGCTGCCCGGTCGTTCGCCCGTAGCCGGGACGCTCGACTGGGCGCTCTCAAGGCACGGCGGGCGCAGCGGACGAGACGCC
>DASQTZ010000038.1:0-7682 GCA_035641605.1 Gaiellaceae bacterium
CCGCTGACTCCGGGCCGCTGGCACTACCGGGTCCGCGGCATCTCGCTCGCGCTGCCCGCCGGCAGCCGTCAGATGTCGTGGTCGGACCCCGTCGCGCTCCGCGTCGCCAAGCCCACCTTCAAGATCGTCCGCTAGTTAGCCGGAGGAGGCCAGCAGCGAGGCGATAGCGTCCTCGACCCGGCTGTCGACGCGGATCGATTCGGCACCGTTCGTCATGAGCCCGTCAGGGCAGGCGATGACGATGTCCCCGCCTCGCGCTCGGAAGCCGGCGAGATGGCGAAGCAACACCTCGAGGAACGCGGCGTCGACCGTGTCCAAGCGCGAGAGGTCGACGGCGACTTTGTGTCCGCCGTCCTCGTAGACGCCGCGGAGGGCGGCGTCGAGCTCCGCCTCGTTTGCTTCACCTGAGACCGTGATGACGTGCACCTCGCCCACGCACGCTCCCCCGGCAATCGCAGTCGTCACGGTGAACGTGTCAGTCGACCACCGTCCCACGAGGCCGATCCTAGGCTCGGCCAGCCTGCCTTCAGGACTCCGTTTGCAAAGCCCAACAGACCTCAGCGAGTTCGCTCACGATCAGACGAGTAGCGTTCGCTTCGAGCCCAGCGGAGGTCGGAGCTGTTCTCCAACCGGAGGGTCAGCGCCCGTCGATTCCGTGCTTGCGGAGAGGCCGGCACAGACAGGCTCTCCGTCTCGACGTCGGCCCTCTCGGGCCTCCGCTGAGCTCGCCAGTCTCTACTAGACCGGCTCGCCGCTTGTGACCGCGGCGACGGCGTCTGCCAGGCGCTGCTCGATCACGAAGACGCGATCGAGACCCGTGATCTCGAACGTTCGCAGGATTCGCCGGTCCTCGGTGACGATCACGAGGTCGCCGCCGAGGCCGCGAAATCGCTCGTGGTACCGGAGCAGAACGTGGAGCGTCGTCGAGTCGACGAAGCTCACATCGAGCAGATCGACGGCGACGGAGGTCCCGCCGAGCCCGAGCACTCCCTCGAGCGCTTGCTCGATCGCCGGCGCGGTGTGGAGATCGGCCTCGCCGCTGAGCGTGACGATGAACGCATCGGCTCCGAGCGCTGCCGTGTTGACGCTGAAGTCGAGCACCGACATCTTCCGGAAGGTAGCCCGCGGGGTCTGAGCGTTTAGGCGAGCATCTGTCGGGATTCGCTCACACTTCCGCGAGCTTGTAGCCGACGCCTCGAACGGTGACGATCCGCTCGGGCCGTCCGGGATCGCGCTCGAGCTTCTGCCGCAGGTTCGAAATGTGAATGTCGCAGGCTCGCTGGTCGCCGACGTAGTCGCTGTCCCACAGGTGCTGCATGATCTCGCGCCGGCTGAAGACGCGCTCGGGCTGCTCCGCGAGGAGCAGCAGGAGCTTGAACTCCGAGGGCGTCAGCCGCTTCGGGTCGCCGTCGACGCGAGCTTCATGCCGCATCGGATCGAGCTCGAGGGAGCCGACATGGAGCTTCGCCGTCCGCCCCGACCGGTCGAGCTCCCGGCGGCGGAGGATTGCGCGGATCCGTCCGATCAGCTCCGCCATCGAGAACGGCTTGGTGACGTAGTCGTCGGCACCGACCTCGAGACCGAGGACACGGTCGAGCTCGGCCCCACGCGCCGTGAGCATGATGATCGGAACGGCACTCTCGGCCCGGATGCGGCGACAGGCCTCCATCCCGGACATGCCCGGCAGCATGAGGTCGAGCACGACCACGTCGTGCTGGGCGCCGAGCGTGGCCCGGAGCGCAGCCTCGCCGTCGCTCGCGACGTCCACCTCGAAGCCCTCGCTGCGCAGCGCGTACGAGACCGCATCGCGGATCGCGGGCTCGTCGTCGACGACGAGGATCCGGTTCACGGGTCGAGAAGGCTCGCGCCCTGGGGTAGGCGAAAACGCACGACCGTCGCTTTCCCGAAAGTCGATTCGAGCTCGACTTCGCCGCCCACGGCCTCGGTTGCCGCGCGCGCGATTGCCAGACCGAGGCCGGAACCACCGCCCCCCGTCCCTTGCCCGCGGAAGAAGCGCTCGAAGACGCGGCTCTGCTCAGCGGCGGGGATTCCGCGACCCGTGTCGGAAACGGTGATCTCGGCCCGGCCGTTCGAGACCCCGGCCGCGAGCTCGATCCTGCCGCGAGCCGTGTACTTGGCAGCGTTCTCCGCGACGTTGAGGACCGCCTGCTCGATCAAGTCTCGATTCGTGACCGCCGCAGCGTCGGACGGACACGAAACACTCACCTTTACGCCCTCGATCGGCTTGAGCCGGGAGGCGACGTCCTCGAGGACGCTTTCGAGTGATACCAGCTCGCTCTTCGGAGCCTCAGCACCGGTTTGGGCGCGTGCAAGCACGAGCAGCGCGCGCGCGAGCCGCACCAGCCGCGCAGAGGCCTGCTCGATGTGGTCGAGAAACACGTCGCGCTCGGGAGTGTCCTTCGCTCCCGCCTGGAGCACCTCGATTGCGCTGACGATTGCGGTCAGCGGGCTCTGCAGCTCATGTGCCGCATTCGTCACGAACTCGCGCTCGGCGGTTTCCTTGCGCGCCGATGTGCTCTCGTCGCGGTCTTGGCTATGCCGGCGGCTGAAGGGACTCGAGTTCACGTCGGAGGCGCCTGGACAGTTCTGCGACGTCTGCCGCAAGTAACCGCTGGGCCGGGTCGACCGAATCCGCGAGATCGTCGAGCATTTGCCGTGTCGCCGCGTCGAGATGCTCGAGCCACGCTCGCCGCTCCGGGTCCGTCGGCGGCGCACGACCGCCGGCCTTGCTCATTACCCGGACGGATCGGCGAGCTCGGTGATCTCCGAGACATCGATGTTCTTCTCGACGATGGCATACCCGTCATTTTTCGCGACGACTTGCTCGACGTCCGGAAAGACGTGATCGGCGAGCACGACAAATCGGCTCGAGTGCGCTCGAACGTCCAGGTACTCATGCATCGAGACATGAAGCGTCTCGACGCACGTCGTGTCGGCACATTCGCAGGCGATGGCGTAGGTCTCCGTGACATCGGAGAAAGCCTGGTTGAGCTCACGGAGCTTCTCGTTGACAGCACGGAAAAGCGATTGATTCCGGGCAGCGCGAACCTCGCGGTCGCGTTGATTTCCAGACTTCATCCGGCACCTCCCTGGTGCGCTTCGCGGTGTCGTCCACCAAGGAAGCCTCTAGGGCACCGGCCTGAGCAGCCGTACGCGGAGGCGGCACAGAAAAGGTGGCCCTGGGCTGTCCACAGTAGCACCGAAAATCAGAGGCGGCCCGCGGCCTGGGCAGCCGCTTCGTAAACCGCATCGCGGCCGAAGACGTTCAGCTCCTCGGAGAGGAGGCCGCTCGCGTCCAAATCCACGTCGTAGGGCAGCCCCTCAGCAGGCTCCCGCCCGACCTCGACGCCCGCTCGCGACTGGAGCCAGCCGGCGAGGAGGGCCGTCTCTGCCGGAGGGCCCGCGATCCGGTCCGGGCGCTCCGGCCACCCGTGGGCCAGCGCCGCACGCCAGGGCAGCGTCCGCCGCCACGCGATGTCGGACACGGCCGCTGCCTCGAAGAAGTCCTCCAGCTCCGCGTAGGCACCGGGGACGTCCGGCCACTCGGCCGAGTCGACGATCAGCCGGTCGGCAATCGCGATCATCTGTGCGAACTGGCCGGTCCTGAACGGCGGGCGTCCGCGCCAGCGGAGGAAGACGGGCAGGTCAGGGAGGAGCAGTGGGGTCGCGATGCTGGCGGGAGCCTCGGCGCGCGGGCCGCCAAGGCGGAGCTCTACAACTTCGTTGCAGAGGTGCCTTGCGTCGCCCTCGAGCGGATGGCACTCGAGAAAAACTGTCGCGGCCAGTCGGTTCCCTTCTTCCGGCTCGGGAAAGAAAAGCAGCGTCCGCGAGGGATGCCGCTCGCCCAGGCCCGCCAGGGTCTCCGTCGCAGCCGCCTGCCATTCCGAAGGCACCCACGCCATGTGTGTGAGCACGCTCGTGCGCAGGTCGGGGACCCCACCGCGGCCGACCCGGAGACGCAGCTCCGCCAGCGCGTCCTCGATCTCCTCGATCGTCGCGCAGTCGTCGGCCCAGCCTTCGATCGCTACCGATGCCACGCAACCAGCTCCTGCGAACTCGCCGGACCCCACGTACCCGCTGCGTAGTTCGGGAAGTTCGGCCGCTCGCGGGCCCACGCAGCGACGATCGCGTCGACCAGCGACCACTGCTCCTCGATTTCGTCGGCCCGGGTGAAGAGCGTCTGATCGCCGAGCATCGTGTCCAGGATCAGCCGCTCGTAGGCGTCGGGCAGCCCGGTCCGGAAGGTGCCGCCGTAGAGGAAGTCCATGTGCACGTTCCGCACCCGCATACCCTCTCCCGGCACCTTGGCGCCGATCGCCAGCGAAACGCCCTCGTTCGGCTGGACGTGGACGAAGAGCACGTTGGGACGCAGCGTGTCGATGTCCTCGAACGGCGGGTGTGGCGCGCGCTTGAACTGGATCGCAATCGTCGTATCCCGGCGTGCAAGCCGCTTGCCGGTGCGCACGTAGAACGGCGTGTCGGCCCAGCGCCAGCTGTCCACGAAGAGGCGCGCGGCGACAAAGGTCTCGGTGGTCGAATCCGGCGCGACGCCCGGTTCCTCGCGATAGCCCGGGACCTCGACCCCCTCGATGAATCCGCGTCCGTACTGACCGCGGACGACGAAGCGCGGATTCGGCGTGCTCAGCGCGCGGAGCACCTTGACCTTCTCGTTTCGCACCGACTCGGCGTCGAAGTCGATCGGAGGTTCCATCGCCGTCAGCGCGAGCAGCTGCAGCAGGTGGTTCTGGAAGATGTCGCGGATCGCGCCTGCCTGTTCGTAGTAACCGGCGCGCGCCTCGATTCCGATCGACTCGGCGACGGTGATCTGGACGTGGTCGATGAACTGTCGGTTCCAGATCGGCTCGAAGATCCCATTGGCGAAGCGCAGCGCCAGCAGGTTCTGGACGGTCTCCTTGCCGAGGTAATGGTCGATGCGGAAGACCTCGCCCTCGGTGAAGTGGGAGGCGAGGATCTCGTTCAGCTCACGAGCCGAGGCCAGATCGCGGCCGAACGGCTTCTCGACGATCAGCCGCACCCACCCCGTCGTCGTCCGGCGCTCGCCGAGCTCTTGGACAAGAGCCGGCATCGCCGTTGGCGGAACGGCGAGGTAGTACACGCGGTTGCCGCGCGTGCCGGCATGCGCATCGAGCTCGTTCAGGCACTTGACGACGTTGTCCTGACCACCCTCGTCGGCGAAATCGGTCGTGACGTACCGCGTTCCGGAGGCGAGCCGGTCCCAGACGTCCGAGCGGAACTCGTCGCGGGCGAACTCCCGAACGGCCGCCTCCATCGCGGCGACGAACTCTTCCGTGGCCTGCGCGGTGCGCGCAATGCCTATCACCCCGAACTGCTCGGGCAGGAGCTTCCGCATCGCGAGCGAGTAGAGCGCGGGGAAGATCTTGCGCCGGGTGAGATCGCCCGAGGCGCCGAAGATCGCGAGCACGCAGGGCTCGGGGGTGCGGCGCAGCCGCAAGCCCTCGAGCAGGGGGTTCTCCTCAGTCTGTACGGACTGCGTGTCCACCGAACTGGTTCCTCAGGGCCGCGTTCACCTTGGCCGCGAACGATTCGTCCTCGCGTGATGCGAACCGGGCATAGAGCGCTGCCGTGATCACGTGGAGCGGGACGGCGTGCTCGAGTGCCTGCTCGACGGTCCAGCGGCCCTCGCCTGAGTCCTCGACGTAGCCGCGGATCCGCTCGAGGCCCGGATCCTCCTTGAGTGCGCGGGCCAGAAGGTCGAGCAGCCAGCTGCGGACGACGGTGCCGTGTCGCCAGAGCTCTGCGATCGCGTCCAGATCGAGGTCGAACTCGGAGGCGTGCATCAGGTCGAAGCCCTCCGCGTAGGCCTGCATTAGACCGTACTCGACACCGTTGTGGACCATCTTCACGAAGTGGCCGGCGCCGGACGGGCCTACATGGGCGTAGCCGCCCTCGGGCGCAAGCGTCTGCAATGCCGGCTCGATGACGGCCACAGCATCGGGCTCGCCGCCAACCATGAGGCCGTAGCCGAGCTCGCGTCCCCAGATTCCTCCCGAGACGCCGGCGTCGACGAACCTGATCCCGCCCTCGGCCGCCATCGCGGCGCGACGCTGTGAGTCACGGAAGTTCGAGTTGCCGCCGTCGACGATCACGTCGCCCTGCTCGAGCAGGCCGAGCAGTTGCGTGACGGAGTCTTCGGTTGGCGCGCCTGCGGGGATCATCAGCCAGACGACACGCGTGGGCTCGAGCTGCGAGACGAGCTCCTCGAGTGAACCCGCCGTTCCGCCACCCTGCCGCGCATAGGCCGCCACCTCGTGCCCGTGCTCGCGAAGCCGCTCGGTCATGTTCCCGCCCATCCGGCCAAGGCCGACCATCCCGAGCTTCAAAGCTGAACCCTCACAATTCGCCTCCCTCGTTCCTGAAGTGCCTGGAAGTCGCCGGCGGCCTGCGCCGCGATCAGGGTCCGAAAGCCGTAGGGCCGGTCGGGGATCTTCAACTCCTCACCGAGGTCGTCGACGACCTGGACGAAGAGGGCGCTGTCCGGGCCGCCCTTGTGCAGCTGGCCGGTCGAGTGGAGGTACCGCGGACCGAGCCCGACGGCGACCGCGGCTCCGGTCGCCTCCGCGCGGCGGACGAGTGGCTCGAGCTCCGCCTCGCGGGCGGGGTCGATGAACGCGAGGATCGCGACGTACCGTTCGGGCCCCGCCTGCGCAAAGAGTGCATCAATGTCTCCCTCGGAGCCAGGTCCGGTGCCAGGCACCGGACGTGTCTCGGAGAGCAGGGCATTCGTCCGGTCCTTGGCCTCCTGCACGTTCGGCTGGTCGAACGGATTGATCCCGAGCAGCGAGCCCGCGACGGCCGTACCGAACTCCCAGCGGAAGAACTCCTGCCCGAGCTCGTAGGGATCCGCTAGGCGGACGCCGAGCGACTCGCCGCCGCTGCGGACCGGCACGATCCCCCGGCCCTCCTTGCCGGTCGACTCGGCGACGAGCTGCTCGACCCAGAGACCGAAGTCGCCCTCGACCTGGAGGAAGGCGGTGCGGACGAGCTGACGACCCAGCTCGATGCCCGGGTTGCCTTCGTCGAGCCGGCATGCTTCGCGCATCTCCTCCGCGCGATCGAGCAGACGCTCCACGTCGACGCCCATGAAAATCGCCGGCAGGACGCCGAAGACCGAGAGCGCGGAGTAACGGCCGCCGATCGTCGGCTCGCCGTAGAAGACGTCCTCGGAGATGTCGGCGAGGGGCGAGCCCGGGTCGGTAATGACGGCGAAGCGGCCGCCGCGCTTCCGGAAGTAGTCCGCGTGGCTTCGGGTCTCGAGCGTCGTTCCCGACTTCGACGCCGCAATGAACAACGTGCGCTCGATGGCGATCGATTCCTCGAGTCGCCGGATCGCCGCCGGATGGGTCGTGTCGAGGACATGGAAGGACTCTGCACCGAATTGCCGCCGCATAACCTCGGGCGCAAGGCTCGAACCGCCCATGCCGCAGAGCACGACGTCGTCGACGTCGACGGCCGCTGCGAACTCCAGCAGCTCGTGGATCCGCTCCCGCATGCGCGGCGGCTCGTCCAGCCAGCCGAGCCACTGGGCCTCGTCCCTGCCCGTCCAGACCGAGGGGTCGCGCTGCCAGATGCGTTCGACGAGCTCGGCGGTCTCGATCAAGGCGGTAGGCCTACGCCGAGAC
>DASQTZ010000039.1:0-6944 GCA_035641605.1 Gaiellaceae bacterium
AGCAGATACCAGCGAGGCGTGATCCCGACCTCACGGGCGACCCGCTCCGTGCGGTGGAGGAACCGCCGCAGGGCGACCCGAAACTCGGCGACCGAAGCCGCTTCCGCGGCGGTCGGCGGCGGGCGGCTGGTCACACGTTCAGGATGACACGGTGCGCAGTGTTTTCGACGCGATCGAGGCTTTCCTCGAGAGCCTCACCTCGATCCACTGGGGCTTCCTCGGCCTCGCCGTCGTGTTCCATCTCGGCCGGATCGCTTCGCGCTCGCGTGCTTGGCGGAACGTGGTCGCCGCCGCCTATCCGGACGCGAAGGTGGAGTGGCGCGACGTATTCGGCGGGTATGTCGCAGGTATTGGCGCAAACGCGCTCCTGCCCGGCCGCGGCGGCGACCTCCTCCGCCTGTACATCGTCAAGCACCGCGTCGAGGGCGCGACCTATCCCACGCTCGGTGCAACGTTGCTCGCCGACGGGATCTTCGATCTCGTCGCCGCCTCGCTGCTTCTCTCCTGGGCGCTCTGGGCGGGCATCCTCCCCGGAGCGGACGTCCTCCCGGATCTGCCGGCGGTCGACTGGCTCTGGGTCTTCAAGAACCCGGATCAGGCGGTGCTGATCGCAGGCTTCATCCTCGCCGTCGGCCTCGTCGCCGTCGGGCTGGCCTACTACCGGATCACGGCCTTCTGGGCGAGGGTGAAGCAGGGACTCGAGATCCTCAAGACCCCGCACCGCTATCTACGCGAGGTCGCCCTTTGGGATGCGGCGGACTGGACGCTCAGGCTCACCGCGGTGTTCTTCTTCCTTCAGGCCTTCGGCTTACCCGCAACCCCGTATAACGCCTTCGCCTATCTGGTGGCCGGGAGCCTCTCGACGGCGCTGCCGTTGACGCCAGGCGGGATCGGCACCGAGCAGGCGCTCCTCGTCTTCTTGTTCTCGGACGTCGCCGCCGCGTCGACGATCCTGGCGTTCAGCGTCGGCGTCAAGCTCGTGATCATCACCGTCAACGTGACGCTGGGCGTGAGCGCGGTCGCGATCATGCTGGGCTCGCTCCGCTGGCGCCACCGGATCGAGGCGGAGCGAGGCCTTTCCTAGCTGCCGTTTTTGGTTGAGGCAGCCTTCTCTTCCGGGCCGAGAACCTTCTTCCACCAGTCGGCTTCGCGCTGGTGCAGCGTGCTCTGGGCCTGGGCGACGTAGCTCGCGAGCTCGGCTTCCTTCGCGACGAGACGCTTCTCGAGCTCGGCGAGCTTCTCCTCGCGCCGCTCGAGCTTCTCGGCCCTCAGCTCGACGTCCGCCTCGAGTCCCGCCTCGCGGGCGTCGATGGCGGCCTCGCGCTCGTCGATGTCGAGCATCCGAGCGCGGAGCTCCTCTTCGCTCGCGGCGATGCGCTTCTCCTTGCGCTCGACGCGCTTGGACACCGTGTCGCGGTGCTGCTCGGCGTCCTCGATCGCCGCCTCACGCTCCGCGAGCTCGCGCTCCCGCTGTTCGAGCCGTGCCTTGAGCAGCTCGAGATCGCGTCCGGCTTGTTGCTCGCCCTCGAGCCGACTCATCGACGCCTCTCGCCGGTTGAGCTCGGCCTCACGGGCGACGAGCTGAGCCTCACGGGCCTCGAGCTCGGTGAGCCGTGACTCGCTTTCCTGGATTGCCGTGCCGTGGCCTGCCAGCTGGGCGCGGAAGCGCTCCGACTCAGCCCGCAGCTTCTCCTCGCGGTCGTCGAGTGCAGCCTCGCGGGCATTGAAGTGCTCCTCGGCGGTCAGCATCCGCGTCTCGCGCTTCGCGAACGTCCGCTCCCGCTCGGACAGCTCCTTCTCGCGCCTCCGGAGGTGTTCTTCGCGCTCGGCAAGGCCGCCGGCGCGCGCTTCGGTCCGCTGCTTCGCCTGCCGCTCCCGTTCGCTCAGTTCCTGCTCGGCCCTCGTCAGCTTCTCCTCTCGCTTGTTGAGGGAGGCAACCCGCTGCTGGAGCTCGGCGGAGGCGCGCTCGGCCTCCTTGACGGCGTCCTCGCGGGCCTGGAGCGAGACCGACAGCTTCTCGACCGCCGACTGCTCGGCGGCGAGCTCCGACTTGAGAGCCAGCAGGCGTTTGCGCTCGGCGTCGACTTCCTTGTGCTGTGCTGCAAGACGCTGCTCGCGCTCTCGCAGTTGCGTTTCGGTGGCGCTCAGCTGGGCGCCTCGCTCGTCCAGTTTGACCGCAAAGCGGGAGACGTCGGACTCCTCGGTCAGTCGCCGTTCGTAGGCCTCGACCTGCTCGGCCAGAGCAGTGCGGAGCTCCTGTTCGCGCTTGACGGCGGCGCCGAGCTCTTCGCGCACCGAGCCGAGCTCGTTCTGCAGCGCTGCGACGGCGCCATCGTCGGCGGCGGCCGATGCGGCCTCGGCCGCCGCCGACGGCGGCGTCGCGTAGAGATCGACTCGTACCAGCGGAGTATCCGCCTTCTCGCGAGCCGTAACATCGGCAGTCGCATCGGAGCCGCCGTCGCGGCGGCGCTGGAGCTGCGCGCGGAGGCCGGTCCCGAAGCCTTGCTCGGTCTCGATTTCGACGTTTGCCTTGTCGGGCTTCTCGTCGGGCTTGTCGGCCATGGTCGTCTCCTCGGGTCGCAGAGCGGGGGCTAGAAGACCTTCTCGATGTTCATGAAGGCTGGTCCCAGGATCACCAGGAAGATCGCCGGGAAGATGAAGAGGACGGTCGGGAAGAGCATCTTGATCGGCGCCTTCATCGCCCGTTCCTCGGCCGCAGCCTGGCGCCGGAGGCGTGAGTCGGCGGCCTGGACGCGGAGGATCCGGCCGAGCGAGGTCCCGAGCTGGTCGGCCTGGATGATCGCCCGGGTGAAGGAAGAGAGCTCTGGCGTGTCGACGCGATCCGCCATGCGCTTGAGCCCGTCCTGCCGGCTCTCGCCGATGCGCATCTCGCCGAGCGTGAGCCCGAACTCGTCGGCGAGCGGGCCCTCCATGTGCTCCGTGATCTTCGCGATCGCACCGTCGAAGCCCAGGCCTGCCTCGACGCTCACCGCGAGCAGGTCGAGCGCGTCGGGGAGATCGGCGCGGATCTTCTCGCGGCGGGTGCGCGCCTTGACCGAGACGAAGTACTCCGGGGCGAAGAAGCCGACGGCAGCGAGCCCGACCGTGAACAGCAGCCCGGTCGCCGAGCCCGCCATCGAGCTGACCACCACGCCGACGAGGGCGCCGAAGCCGGCGAGCAGGCCCTTGGCGGCGAGGAATCCGGTCGGCGTGATTCGCCGTCCGAGCCCGGCGCCGAGGAGGCGAAGCGAGATCGATTCCATGCTCGTGCGCGGGTTGACCTTGAGCACCAAGCGCGCCAGGGACTCGCGCATCGGTTCCACCGTGCGCTCGCGGAACTTCTTCGCGTCCAGCGGCGAGGAGATCCGGACGAACCCATAGTGCGAAGCCCGGCGCATCGATCGCTCCCGCTCGCGCGAGGGCAGCGTCGCCACCTCGCCGATGAGGTAGACGGCGCCGGCGAGACAGAAGAAAGCGAGGAAGAGAAGCATCATGGTGTCGCTATCACCCCTTGAACGAGACGATTTTCTTGAGCAGGAGCGAACCGATGGCCATCATCGTGAAGCCGATGAACATCAGCTTGTGGCCGGTGGAGCTGTAGTAGAGCGGGGACATGTAGTCCGAGTTCATGAGCGTGATCGCAGCCGCGATCACAAACGGCAGGCCCATCAGGACGTATGAGCCGGCACGGCCCATCGCGGTCAGGCCCCGCACCTTGCGGATGAACTGCTGGCGCTGCCGGACCGTGTCGGCGACCATGTCGATCAGGCCCGCCAGGCTGCCGCCGACCTGGCGCTGAATCGTCACGGCGGTGATCACGAACTCGAAGTTCTTCGACCCCAGCCGCTGGGCCATCTCGGACAGCGACTCGTCGATCGGCCGGCCGAGCTGAGCCTCCGTGAGCACTCGCTTGAGCTCTTTGCTCGCGGGCGGACGACCCTCGTCGACGACGGTCTGAAGGCCCTGCTTGAAGCTGTGGCCCGCCTTGAGCGCGGCGGCCAGCGTGATCAGGAGGTCGGGAAGCTGGTTCTCGAACGCTCTGGTGCGCTTCCTGCCCTTGAACCAGATGACGACGAACGGAATCAAACCTCCGCCGGTCATCCCGGCGAGCACCATCACCGCTCCCTGGAAGACCGCGGCCGAGACCAGGCCGGCCAGGAGCGTCGCGCCCATGGACAGGTAGACGAACTCGACCGTCCGCAGGGGGACGTCGGCCCGCTCGAGCATCCGGTCGAGCGCGATCCAGTGACGCCAGTGCCCGAACGTCCGCTCCGTCGCACGGAAGAGTCCGGCAGCAGCCTGAAGCCGGTCCCGCTCGACCTTCCGCTTCGTGCCCTTCATCTCTCCGAGGTGTGGTGCAAGGCGCCGCTTCAGCCGCGAGCCCCGGACCGAGGTGAGCAGAAAGGTCCCGGACATCAAGATGAGGAAGCCGACGAGCAGGCCCATCATCTGCGTGCCGAGGAAGCTCTCGTAGAAGTGGTGCGGCAGGAGGCTCGAGGGCTTTTTCGTCGACGGCGGTGCGACCTCGGCCGGAATTGTGAACTTCGCCGTCCCGGTACCGGCTCCCCGAACCGTGGCGGCGAGGGCGAGCTTCTCGCCCGAGCGCGCCGCGGTGAGGTAGTCCACGCGCCAGGTCCGTCTGAGCTCCTGGGCGATTCCGGCGTAGATGGCGCTGAGCTGGGTGCTCGAGCCGGCGCCGCGGTAGCTTCCGCCCGTTTCACGGGCCAGCCGCTTGAGCGGTGCCGGGTTGAATTGCTTGCTCTCGATCGCGACGACGTAGAGGAGGACTCCGGCCTCACGCGCTGCCGTGATCGCGTTGTGCAGCGACGCGGTGCTTCGAGTCTCGTTTCCGTCGGTGACGACGATGACGACGCGCCCGGCGTGCGACTCCGCGGCGAATGCCCGTGCCGACTTGACCACGCCGTCGTAGAGAGTCGTTCCCTCGCGGTGGTCGACCGAGAGTGACCGGAGGGCGGTGTGCGCATCCGCCGGCGAGGGCGCGAACTCGGTCAGCAGCACGGGCTTGGTCGCGAAGGTGGCGACGGCGACGCGGTCGAGCGGCAGCTTGGCGCCCAGGAAAGCGTGCGCGGCTGCCACCGCATCCTTGAATGGCTTCCCCTTCATCGACCTCGAGCGGTCGACGGCGAGCACGACGCTCTTGGCGTGGCCGAGGTTCTCGGCGTGGAGCCCGCTGACGGGCTTGCCGTTCTCGGTCACCTTCGGCGTCTGCGAGCTCGGCTTCGAGCTGACCAGGGTGAGGCGTACCCGCGGGTACGAGGTCGCGTCGACGCCGGAGACCTTGACGGCCGCCGACGCCGGAGCGATCGCGCTGAGGGCGGCCGCACCGGCGAGAATTCCAAGCCGGAGCCGGATCTTTCTTTTCCGTGTCATCGCCCGTATCCGGCTGCGAAGACCGGCCTGAGCTCGATCTCCTCGCGCTCGAAGAAGTTCGCCGGCAGCGTGACGCCGTTCGCGGTCATCTTCTCGAGGAAGTGGGGTTTCAGGCCTGTGCAGGTCAACGGCGAGAGCAGCGTCAGGGTCCGCCCGGCGTTGGCCGGGTCCTCGTCCGGCGGCTTCGCCACGAAGACGTCCTGCAGCGTGATGACCTCGGACTCCATGCGCAGCACCTCGGTGACGTTCGTGACGCGGCGCGAGCCGTCGACGAGCCGGGTGATCTGGATGAGCAGATCGAAAGCGCTCGAGATCTGCTCGCGGATCGCGCGGAGTGGTAGGTCGACCCCGGCCGTGAGGACGAGGGTCTCGAGTCGCGAGAGGGCATCGCGCGTGGAGTTCGCGTGGATCGTCGTCAGCGAGCCTTCGTGGCCCGTATTCATCGCCTGGAGCATGTCCAGGGTCTCGGCACCGCGGACCTCGCCGACGATGATCCGGTCGGGGCGCATGCGCAGGGCGTTCCGGACGAGCTCGCGGATGCGCACCTCGCCCTGGCCCTCGATGTTCGGCGGGCGTGCCTCGAGCGTAATCACATGCTCCTGTTGGAGCTGGAGCTCCGCGGCGTCCTCGATCGTGACGATGCGCTCGTCGCCGGGGACGAAGGCGGAAAGGGCGTTGAGCGTGGTCGTCTTACCGGTGCCGGTTCCGCCGGAGATGAGCACGTTCAGCTTCCCGCGGACACACGCTGCCAGGAACTGCGCCGACTTCGGCGTCATCGTCCCGAACTCGATCAGGTCGTCCATCGTGTACGGGTCGCGGGAGAACTTCCGGATCGTCAGCGTCGGTCCCCGCAGCGAGAGCGGAGGGATGATCGCGTTCACGCGGCTCCCGTCCGGAAGGCGGGCGTCGACCATCGGGGACGCCTCGTCGACGCGGCGGCCGACCTGCGAGACGATCTTGTCGATGATCCGTAGCAGGTGGGCGTTGTCGGCGAAGGTCGTGTCGGTCTGCTCGATCTTGCCGTTGCGCTCGATGAAGATCCGGTCCCAGTTGTTGCACATGACTTCCGTGATCTCGTCGTCGCGCAGAAGCGGCTCGAGCGGCCCGTAGCCGAGAATGTCGTCAGTCAGCTCGCGGACGATCCGCCGGCGCTCCTCGCGCGTGAGGGGCGTCCGGTCGAGCGCGAGCTGCTCGGTGACGGCGCGGTGCACCTGCTCGTGGAGGTCTTCGGTCGTCTCGGTCGTGAACAGCTGAGGACCGAGCTTCGCGATGCACGCGTGGTGGACCCGCGTCTTCAGCTCGGCGTACGGGTCGGCGGCGGTCGACGGCCGCTCCTCGCGCTCGCGCGGCTGCGCGCCCGCGAGGGAGATCGGCGGCTCGGCGCCGGCCTCGCCGGCCGGCTGTCCGTTCTGGCCCTTGATGCGATCGTGGAGTCCCATTGCTCTCTCCTATGCCTTCGCGAGCGAGCGACCGCGCCAGTTCTTCTTCTTGCCCTGGGCAGGGTCGGCCGGTTGGAGGGACTTCGCCATCTCGCGCACGGCGCGTGAGAAGTC
>DASQTZ010000040.1:0-11442 GCA_035641605.1 Gaiellaceae bacterium
CCGCACGCCGTAGCCGAGGAGCCACGGAACACGGCGGTCGTTAAGGATGCCGCGGGCGATCTCCCCGAGCCGGGTCAGCCCGAGGTCGTCGAGCTGCGGGCGGCGGCCGGTTTTAGCCGCACGCCGACCGGCCGCACGATCCCACGACCACGACGAAGACGAACAGCAGGCAGAACGTGACCGGCACTGGAAGGAGTTACTCGCCAGCGTCCACGGGCAGCGCGGCTAAGGCTGCGGCCCGCTGCCGCAGCACCCAATCCTTCACATCGTCCGGGTGGTAGGACTTCAGGTCTCCACTGCGGATTGCCTCACCCGCGGTGACGAGGCCGCCGTCGTCTTCGGTTACGGCCGCAAAGCCCACACCCATATCGAGTAGGACCCGCGGTGGAAAGTCAAGTTAGGCCGGTCGGAGAAAGCGGTAGACGTGGACAGACCACCGCGCGAAGCTGTCTGTGAGCGCGCCCTTCGCGGCGTCGACCGAGCGGCCCTCCGTATACACCTCCGCGCGCTTCGCCCACCGCGGTAGCCCCGTGATCGTGACCTCCTCGCTCTCCTCCCCGCTTCGTGCCGCGATCACCCACAGCTCGCCGCCGCGGCCGCGGCGCGAGGTCGCCTGCGTCATCGGATCGGACGTGGCCAGGGCTTTGGTCGAGCCCGGTTGCACGAGCGCCGGCGCGAGTGGGCTCGCCGCCCCGATTTCATGCACGAGCGGCTCGAGCACGTCGTTCCAGAACGTCCAGTTCCAGCCGCCGACCGCATCGAACGGCCCCCAGCACTTCGGGTTGTTGCCACCGTAGAAGGCGAGCGCCCGGGCGCCGTTCAAGATCGCGCTGTAGGCCATAAAGCGCTCCTGCTCTCTGCTCGGGAGCGCGAAGTTGCCGAGGGCGTCGTAGCTCCACGTCCAGCAGATCTGGAGCGTCGCCCAAACTGCGCCGTTCGGCGTCGCCCACCCAAGCTTGTTCGTCCAGAGCCCGACGTCACGGAGATTGGGATCCGGATCGCCGATCGCGACCGGGTAGCGGTTGATCCCGTGGATGTCGGTGACGGAGCTGTAGGACCCCAGGCCGAGAATGCCGCCGCGCGGTGCCTGCACGGTCACCCAGAGATGATCGGTGTCGAACGGCTCGCGGCCGTCGCACCAGGACCGCCGGCCGCGTCCCGTGCCCAGGCAATACGCGGACCGAAGGGACGACGGCGACACGCGGAACTTCAGGGGTTCGTCCGCGCCCTTCCACAGGCCGATCGCGCTGCCGGAAGGATCCGCCTCGAGCGAGCCGATCACGTGCCTAAGCAGCTCCGCCCTCCAGCCCCAGGGCGCGACCGCGCTCAGCGAGCTCAGGTTGATCCAGGTATGCAAGCCATGAGCGGCGGCCTCTCGGTTCGCCGCCACCGTCTGAGCGATCTCGTCGTCGTTCCACTCGCCTGCGGGCCCGACCTTGAGGAAGTTGACACCGGCGGCAGCCACCTCGGCCAGACCGTCCGCGGGCGGACCCTTCGCCAGGACGATCGGGAAGACCTTGCGGCCGTCGAGCACGACGGTTCCGTGCCGATCCAGCCGTGTGGTCGCGGCACTTCCGACGGCCGGCGCAGCCAGGATGACGGCGCCTAGGGCAGCCGCGACGACGATTCGCATCGCCTCAGTCTGCCTCGCCTGCGAGCGCGCGTTGGGCACGCTCCCGCGAGCCTGCGAAGCGGATCGACTCGAGGGCGATCAGCGCCCACAGAACGGCGGCGAGGATTGTCAACGTCGCGAGGGCCGGCAGCTCGACGGCGAGCGGGATCAGGGCGAGAGCCACAACGGCGCACACCAGCCGGTGCTTGTTCACGGTGCGCACGTTCCGCAGGCGGTGGGCCACGTGGCCGAGGAGATACACCGCCGTGCCCCCGAGCATCGCGAAGGCCGTCACCATGTCGAGCTCCTCCCCCACGCCGCCCAGCGTCTTCTTGAGCCCGAGCGCGCCGAGCACGATGCCGGCCACCAGCGGGAAGTGGAGGTAGGAGTACGTGTCGCGCGCAAGCTCATTGCGTTCACGTCCCGGGGGCAGCGAGGCGAGCGCGCGCTCCGCGAGGATCGCGATCACATCGAAGTACAGCCACCAGATCGCCGCCGCGACAGCGATGCCGAGGATCGCAGCCGCGACGACTCCGGCGTCGACATTGGTCCCGGCGCCGACGCCGATTGCGACGATCGACTCGCCGATGGCGATGATGACTACCAGTCCGTGCCGCTCCGCGAAATGGCCGGGGTGCTCGAGGCTCCAGCCCTCCGAGCCGAAGAAGAACGGCTCCGCCATGTCGAGCAAGAGCGCGAGCGCCCACAGCGCGCCCTGTAGCCAGCCGTCTGCTCCAGAGGCCGCGATGAGCAGGCCGACGCCGACGGCCGATCCTCCTGTGAGCCCCAGGACGGACCTGCGCAACCCGGGGTCGTCGCGGCTCGCGAGCAGGAACAGTGCGAGTTGAGCCGCCCGCACGACGGCATAGGCGCAGGCGAAGAGCAACCCGTCGTCGCCGAACGCGTCGGGCACCGCAAGGGCGGCGACGAGGAGCGCCGCCATCGCGGCAAACATCACGATGCGCACGCCGCCCTCCTCCGGGTCGAGGACGCTCGTCAGCCACGCGTAACCGACCCACGACCACCACAGCACGCCCAGCACGAGCACGCCCTTCGCGAGCCCCGTCCAGGTCGGATCCGCCGCCATCAGCGCCGTGCACTGCGTGAGCGCTAGGACGAAGACGAGGTCGAAGAAGAGCTCGAGTGCCGTCACGCGCTCGGTCTGCCGGAGGACCGCGGTCATACGCGGCGCGCGGGCGGTGCCGGTGCTCACCGAGTGATCTTCGCCGCTAGGGGGTGGCGGCGTCGGCTCCTCGACTCTCTCGACGTCGACGGTCAACTGATCTCCGTCGGCATCGACGACGACCTTGTCGCCAGCCTCGACGTCGCCGACGAGCTGCGTGATGTCGGCCAGCTGCTCGTCGGTGAGCGCCCGGAAGACAATGATGTCGTCGATCCGGTTGATGAACTCCGGGCGGAAGCTGCCGCGCAGGATGTCCATCAGCTCGTCCTTAAGCCGGTCGAAGTCGCCGCCGCTTCGCGCATACGCCTGGATCCGGTCGGCGCCGAAGTTCGAGGTCATGATCACGATCGTGTTGCAGGCCGGTTTGGATCGCCGAGCCCGGCACGGGAACGGCGGACGGCCTCCGCGACCGCAGCGACCGCTTCGTCCTGGCCGACGATGGGGCCGTGGAGCTCCTCCTCACGGCGCATCAGCCGCTCGCGCTCCTCGGTCGTCAGCTGCGAAACCGGGATGCCGGTCGCCCGCGAGACGATCTCGGCGATGTCTTCGGCCGTCACCTCCGGCGCCCGCGAGCGGCCCTTGCGCTTCTCTTCGAGCTCACCGCGCCGTGACTCGAGCTGACCTTTGAGCTCGCCGGCGCGGTCGTAGTCCTCGGCCGCGGTCGCCTGGTCGCGCCCCCAGCAGCTGATGTAGCTTCGCGCCGTGGCGGGCGGTGAGCGGGTCCTGACGGAGCGCGACCTCAACCGCGCCCTCCTCGCCCGCCAGCTGCTCCTCGAGCGCGCGCCGCTGCCGATCCCGCGAGCCCTGGAGCGGATGGGCGGCCTGCAGGCGCAGTACGCGCCGGCGATGTACGTCGGTCTCTGGACGCGCCTCGAAGGGTTCGAGCGCGATGCGCTGACCCGGGCGCTCGAGCGGCGCTCGGTCATCCAGGCGACGCTGATGCGAGCAACGATCCACCTCGTCTCGAGGCGCGACTACTGGCCCTTCGCGGTCGCGATTCGCGATCCGCGCCGGCGCTGGTGGGAGCGCGTGCACCCGAACCGTCCTCGCGACATGCGCCCGGCGGCGAAGCGGCTGCGGCGCTACCTCGGCGACGGCCCGCGCCGCCGCAAGGAGATCGAGGAGTTTCTCGGACGTGAGCGTGCGCTGGGCGTCGGCGCCTACCTCGACCTCGTGCGCGTGCCGCCCTCGGGAACGTGGGAGCAGCGCCGCGCCGACCTCTACGCGGCGGCCGAGGACTGGGTCGGGCCCGAGAGTGTCGACGCGGAGGAGGCGCTGACCCTTCTGGTCCGCCGCTACGTGGCCGCATTCGGCCCTGCGCTCAAGGGGGACATCGCCGACTGGGCCGGAGTTCCGGTCGGGGAGATCGACGCTGCGCTCGCGCGCCTGAAGCTGCGCCGCTTTCGCGACGAGGCCGGCAAGGAGCTGCTCGACCTACCGCGCGCTCCGCTTCCCGACGCCGACACGCCCGCGCCGCCGCGCTTCCTCCCGGTGTGGGACGCGACGTTGCTCGTGCATTGCCGCCGGACGCAGATCGTGCCCGAGGAGTACCGCCCGCTCATCTTCAACGTCAAGACGCCGCACTCGGCGAACACGTTCCTGATCGACGGGCAGGTGGCAGGCACGTGGCGTTACGAGCAGGGCCGCGTGAAAGTCGAGCCCTTCGAGGGTGTCCCGCGCAAGGCACGCCGCCAGCTCGACCAGGAAGCCAAGAGGCTTGCCGCCTTTCACGGCTGAGGCCCTCAACCGGGCGACCCTGGCGCGGCAGCTTTTGCTCGAGCGGGCACGGCTGCCGGTCGCCCGAGCGATGGAGCGGCTCTGCGCCGTGCAAGCGCAGTCGCCATTGGAGGCGTACACCGGCATGTGGTCGCGCCTGGACGGATTCAAGAAGGAGCAGCTCACCCGAGCACTCGAGCGTCGCCGCGTCGTCAGGGCGACGCTGTTCCGGGTCACGCTCCACTTCGTCTCGGCGACGAACCATGCTGCCTTCGCCGCCGTCAACCACCGGCGCTGGCGCGAGGACCTGCTGCGCGAGGGTGTCCCAGTCGACGAGCTCGTGGCGCGCGTCGACCGGCTCGCGGAGAACGGGACGTTCACCTATGCCGACGTAAGCGGCCTCACTCCCGAGCTTGGGGAGAAGCAGTTTCGCGTCCGCTGCCTGACGCCGCTCGTCCACGTGCCGCCGTCGGGCACCTGGGGACATAGTCGGGTTCGCTTGACCACCGCGAGGCGCTGGCTCGGCGAGCCGGCGCCTTCGCAGCCCGTTGCCGCCGCGCTGGTCGTTCGTCGCTACCTCGGGGCGTTCGGCCCGGCGACTCGACGGGATCTACTGGCGTTCTCGCGGCTCCGCGTTGCAGACATCGGCCCAGGCCTCGAGCTCCTCGAGGGACAGCTGCGCCGCTTCGTGGACGAGGAAGGCCGGGAGCTCCTCGATCTGCCGCGAGCGCCCAGGCCTCCCGCGGACACGCCTGCGCCGGTGCGCTTGCTGCCCAGATGGGACGCTCTCCTCCTCTCCCACGCAGACCGCTCGCGCGTCCTGCCGCCCGAGTACCGCGCTGCTGTCATCACGGGAGGCTGGGTTCACGCCACGTTCCTGGTCGACGGAGTCGTCGCCGGGCTCTGGAAGCCGAAGGGAGAGCGCATTGAACTCGAGCCGTTCGCGCCGCTCCCGCTCCGCATACGACGCGAGCTGGAGGACGAAGCAGCGCGGCTAGCCCGGTTCCTGGCTTAGGTCGAGAGCCACGCTGCGGTAAAACTCGCCGGCCGCCCGGGGGATCGCGTCCGAGAGCTCCAGCTCGGCGCAGACCTCGGCGATCTCGTCCATCTCGGGCGCCCAGCGCCACGCCCGGTCGACGACCCGCGCCAGCCGGTCAGCCGGGACGCCCTCCGACTCCAGCCACTGGGTGACGCCGTAGGCCCGCGCGATCGCATGCGCCTGGCCGGTCAATGCGATGCCGATCTTGTTCCAGCCGCCGAAGGCCATCTTCAGGGCCGACGCTGCGCCGAGCTCGGCGTCGAGCGGAATCGCTTTGACGTCCGTGTCTGTGAAGAGCGCGGCGACGGCTTCTGCCTCATGCCCCACCAGGTAGAGGTGGACGCCGTGCGCGGCGATGATCGCGCCGTCGACGACACGCGGGGCGAGCTGGCCGATCCGGCGGACGCGCTCGGGGGCGATCGCGTTCGCCTCGACGAAGATGCCGTCGAAACCGAGCCCGAAGACCTCCTCCGCGACGTCCTCCGCGATCGCCGGAGGGCAGATGCTGAGGATCAGGTCGCTTGTGCCGACAAGCTGCTCGAGAGAGCCGGCGTCCTCGAAGCTGACAGCTCGCTCTCTCGTCGCGTCGCTCCGCCCTTCACTCGCCCAGACAACCTCGGCCCGCGCCGCGGAGCCGACCGCGGCACCCATCTGGCCGGGAAAGAGGAGTCCGACCCGCACCGAGTCCTACAGGCGCTCGATGCGCGAGC
Organism: Gaiellaceae bacterium; assembly: GCA_035641605.1. Classification (GTDB taxonomy): domain Bacteria; phylum Actinomycetota; class Thermoleophilia; order Gaiellales; family Gaiellaceae; genus JACDAN01. The sequence continues at coordinate 6,261 of DASQTZ010000040.1, forward strand.
CGCCCAGGATCCGGCCGCCGCCGTCGTCGAAACGCACCCAGGCCTTCCCCTTGCCGTCGTAGTCCGGCGACCAGGCCACGATCGTCCCTTCCCGATCGCCGACCCGGCACCGTTCGGTGCCTTCCGGATCGACGCCGCGCCAGACCCGGATGAAGGGGTTCTCGAACCATTCGCGCCCGATCGTGGTCTCGTCCGTGTGACCTGGGAAGACCCGTGTCTCCGGCGGCAACTCCATCAGCTTCATGACCGACTCCCGCACCTGGTCGGGATCACCGCCCCCGACCGCGTCCTTGAAGAGGATGTCGCCCGAAAAGCAGACTTGGCCCCGGAAGAGAAACGCCACGTGGTCGTCCGAGTGCCCCGGCGTCGGGATCGCCTCGATCTTCATCCCAGCGAGCTCGAGCGACCCGGTCACGACCTCGAGCCCCAGCTCGGCCTCGTGCTCGACGTGATCGGCGTCGCCGTGCGTTCGCAGGACGTGAGTCGGCCGGACTTCCCAGCGCTTCGCCGCTTCGGTCAGCGGCAGCATCGGCGCGCCGCTGTCGACGAAGACGGCCCACTCGCCGTCCAGGTCCGCGACGAGATAGGCGTTCGACAGCCAGTCCGGGTGCATGCTTCGTTCGATGCGCACCGGGGCATAGGCTATGCCTCAGCGAACGAGGAGGAGGATGCAGTGGCCGGGCTGTTGGAGCGTATGTCGCTGGTGATCAAGTCGAAGCTGAGCAGGTTGCTCGACCGGGCGGAGGATCCGTCGGAGACGCTGGACTACTCGTACGAGGAGCAGCTGAAGCTGCTCCAGAACGTGAAACGCGGCATCGCGGACGTCACCACGTCGAAGAAGCGACTCCAGCTCCAGGCCGACAAGCTCGAACAGAGCCTGGTCAAGCTCGAGACGCAGGCACGCGACGCGGTCGGGGCAGGTCGCGAGGATCTCGCACGGCAGGCACTCGAGCGCAAGACGCTCGCCCAGTCGCAGCTCCAGGACCTGGACGTCCAGGTGCAGCAGCTCGAAGCGCAGCAGGAGAAGCTCACCTCCTCGGAGCGGCAGCTCTCGACCAAGATCGAGGCTTTCCGCTCGCAGAAGGAGGTCATCAAGGCCCAGTACTCCGCCGCCGAGGCGCAGGTGCGGATCGGTGAGGCCGCGACCGGGATCGGCGAGCAGATGGCCGACACCGGCCTTGCGATCCAGCGCGCCAAGGACAAGACGGAGCAGATGCAGGCGCGGGCGGGCGCGGTCGAGGAGCTGATCGAGGCCGGGACGCTCGAGGACTTCACCGCCGGCGACCAGACCCAGCTCGATCGGGAGCTGGCCCAGATCTCCGCGGGCAAGCAAGTCGACGCCGAGCTCGAACGTCTCAAGGCGGAGGTCGGGGCTGGCGCCACACAGAAAGAGCTCGACCGATGATCGTCCGGCTCATGGGCGAGGGGCAATACCGAGTCGACGACGGATTGCGGGAGCCGCTGAACGAGCTGGACGACCGCGCGCAGACGGCGTTGGAGGCCGACGACGAGCCGGCGCTCGACGACGTGCTCGACGAGATGTGGCAGCTCGTGCGCGAGCGCGGCGAGCGACTATCGGACGACGATCTCTCCGCTTCCGATCTCATCATCCCGCCGAGCGACCTGACGCTCGAGGAGACGCGCAAGCTCTTCTCCGACGAAGGATTGATCCCGGACCTGCCGGTCAGGTGAGCGTCGTCCACTGGGACGACGTCGAGCCAGTCCGCCGCGAAGCGGGGCACTGCGCGGGCGACTGGAGGCTGCTCGGCGCTGCGGCGGGAGCGGTCGGCGTCGTGGTCAACCGCGTTCGCGTCGATCCGGGCCGGTGGTCTACGCCTGCGCACATCGAGGCGACCGAAGAGGAGATCTTCTTCATCCTCGAGGGTGACGGCCTCTCTTGGCAGGACGGCGAGGTTTACGAGATCGGCCCGGGCGATTGCATCGTCCACGGCGTCCGCGAGGAAGCGCACACGCTCCGAGCGGGGTCCGAGGGCCTCGACTACCTGGTCTTCGGCGGCAGGCAGCGCGGGGGCGGCTCGCATCTGCCGCGCGCGGGCGTCTCGTGGCTCTGGCCGACGTGGGTCGCGGCCGGCGGCGGTGAGCCACCCTGGCGACGTGAGGCAGCCGCGGGCGAGCCGGAGGTCGGGGAGCCTGCCGAGCGACCGGCCAACATCGTCAACCTCGATACGCTCGAGCCGGATGCCGAAGGCGACCGCGTCCTCGCGGCCACGGCCGGCGCAACCCAAGCGGGCATGCATCACCGGACGCTTGAGCCGGGTGGCGCGGCGGTGCCTGCGCACTGCCACTCCGCCGAAGAGGAGTTCTTCGTGATGCTGAATGGGAGCGCGGTGCTGGAGCTGATCCCGAGCCCGCGTCTCGCCGTGGAGGGTGCCGAGGAGGAGCGGCACCAGCTGCGAGCGGGCCACGTCGTGGCGAGGCCGGCGGGGACTAGGGTCTCGCACTTCTTCCGGGGAGGCGAGGACGGAGCGGAGATGCTCGTCTACGGCACACGCGACCCCAATGACATCGCCTACTACCCGCGCTCGAACAAGATCAACTTTCGCGGCGTCGGCCTGATCGCCCGCCTCGACGCACTCGAGTACGCGGACGGCGAGACGGAGTTCGGCGGCTAAAGCGTCGGCTAGCCGGCCCATGTCTGGTGCCAGGCACCAGCCGTGGCCGAGAGGGACGCTCCGGCGATGTTGGGCTATCTCTCTTGGCGGAAGGCGTCGACTTTTCCGGCCAGGTCCGGTGTCTGGCACCGGACCTGGCCTAAAGGGGCGCCCCGAAGAGTCCGAACCAGCGCGTGAGGTCGGGCTCGATCGGCAGCTCCTTCTCGAGCTTCGCCTTCAGCTCGAGCTCCTCGGCGTTGTCACGTTCCTGGCCCTCCCCGGTCGGAACGAACGGCCAGAACGCGCCGCGCTTGTACCCGTAGATCCAGAGCACCGGCAGCTTGCCGCCGGCGAACCTGAACGCCGCCGCGAGCAGCTGCTCGCCAAAGCCTCGTGCAGCCAGCTCCGAGGCGATCAGATGAACCGTCGTGACGAGGTCCTCGAAGTCGTTGTCGCGCACGATCAGCCACTCGTAGCCGTATGAGTCGGTCGACCGCTCGATCCTCGAGCTCGCCTCCCGCGCCGCCAGGTCGAGCAGCTCCTGCATCTCGTTCTCGGCGCGGACGAATTCGCCGGCGGAGAGCGGCTTGAAGATCACCGCAGCCGCGCCGGCCGGCTTCAGCCCGAGCTCGACATCCATCGTCACGGCAGCCGCAGGCAGCGCGAACAGCGCCTCGCGCTGAGCTTTCTTCAACCCCTTTCGCCCGAATAGGACGTCCCGCAGGCCCAACTAGCCGGCCTTCCCGAGTTGGCGGGACAGCTCGCCCAGCCGCTCGAGCCGCTTCTCGAGCGGCGGATGGTCCGAGAAGAGCTCAAAGCGGCGCCAGCCGCGAGTGCGCGCCGGGACGATGCAGAGCGCCTGTACGGCCAGCCCGCCGCGAAGGTCGCCGCGGGGCGTCTCGCCGGCGATCTTCTTGTGGGCGACGACGGCTTCCGACTCGGCGGCCGGGAGCTCGCGGCGCAGCAGCTCGCTTGTGAATGCGACGACGGCTCGGCGCTCGGTCAAGCCGACGCTGAACGCATTCGCAGCCCGCGACGGAGCGATCGCGACTCTCGGGGCGGCGAGATCCGCCTGCGCCCAGACTCGCGCGACGAGATTCTGAAGCTCGGCCTTCTCTCCCCGCGCGAGGTCGTCGGCACGCGCGGCGCGGAGCGCGACCGACTTCCAGTGCCTCAGGTGCTCGCGCAATGAGATCGGCCCCGCGATCGCGAAGAATCCGACGCTGAGCACGTTTTTCCACGAGGGGTCGAGGACGACGAACACCGCCAGGCCGACAAACAACGCTGCCGCGAGCAGATACCACAGCACGATCGGGATCAGAGCGATGGCCATCCGGATCGAGAGCCCGAGGTCGCGGCCAAAAGGCCGGCGTTTCATGGGCTAGAGACTGACGGGTCTCCCCATCTCGCGGGAGATCTCCGCGAGCCGGGCGAGCCGCTTCTCGAGCGGCGGATGCGTCATGAACAGCTCGGCGAACGACGACTTGACGTTCGTCGGAACGATGAAGAAGGCGTTGAGGCTTTGAACCTCGCGCAGGTCGCGCTGCGGGATCTGCGTGATGTTCGAGGCGATTCGCTGAAGGGCGCTCATCAGGTTTTCGGGCGCCCCGGTGATGATCGCGGCGCCGCGGTCGGCGGCGTACTCCCGATAGCGCGAGATCATCAGGATCAGCACGTAGCTGATCACGTACGTGACCATCGAGACGACGAACATGATCAGCCAGATCGGCGGTCCGCCCCGATCGCGCCCGCCGCCGAACATCCCCCCGAACATGCCGATCCGCATTAGGAGCGCCGCGACCATTGCGAAGAAGCTGGAGACGGTCATGATGGCCACGTCCCGGTTGCCGATATGCGAGAGCTCGTGCGCGAGGACACCCTCGATCTCCGGCTTGCTGAGTCTCCGCCAAAGCCCGTCGGTGACGGCGACGACGGAGTTCTTCGGGTTGCGGCCGGTCGCGAATGCATTGGGCATGTCGGTCGGGATCACCGCCAGCCGGGGCTTGGGTAGGTCGGCCATCGCGCAGAGCCGTTCGACCATGTCGTGCAGCTCCGGTGCCTCGTCGCGCTCGACGATCTTGGCGCGCGAAGCCGCCAGCGCGATCTTGTCCGACGTGTAGTACTGGAGGAAGGCCAGCCCACCCAGGATCAGGATCAGGAAGCCGATCCCGATGTTGGTGAACTGGAGCAACACCACGAAGAAGGCCACGTAAAGCGCGCCCAGCAGGAACATCGTCGTCACCATGCGGGCCGACAATCCGAAATCGCGTCCATACGCCTTGCGCTTCATGCCGAGAATCTTAGCTTTGGCACTCGCCCTGACCGCGCTCTCTGCAGGTCCGGCCGGGGCGGCCGAGTTGCGCGTCGTCGTCGTTCCCGACCTCGAGTTCGCCGACCTGGAAGCGCTGTCACCACGTGGAGCGGTCGGCCTGCTCGTGCCGGACGCCGGGCCCGAGACGAGTGCGGGACGGGCTCTGGCGGCGCTCGAGCGCGGCGCGGTGCGCAACTCGCTCCTCGGCAACGAGCCGCCGGGCGAGCGCCTGCTCGAGGTCACCTTCAGCCGGAACCCA
>DASQTZ010000041.1:0-2831 GCA_035641605.1 Gaiellaceae bacterium
GCCCGCCGCGCCGAACGCGCAGCTCGCGAATCCGGATCGATGCCTCTGAATTCATCATGCGTTGAAATATACTAAAAGAGTGGCTGTCAAGAGAAGGGGTCGACGTCCCGGTCCGAGCGGGACGCGCGAGGGAATCGCTCAGGCCGCACGCCGGCAGTTCGCAGCGCTCGGCTATGACCGTACGACGATCCGTTCCGTCGCCGCCGAGGCCGGGGTCGATCCCGCCCTCGTCGCCCATTTCTTCGGGTCGAAACAGCGGTTGTTCCTCGATGCCATCGAGCTGCCGTTCGAGGTCGGGCAGCTCGTCGAGCGACTCCAAAACGGCCCTCGTACGAAGGTCGGCGAACGCGTTGCCCAGTTCGTGCTCGGCGTCCTCGAAGACCCTGAGGCTCGAGCGCGCTGGACCGGGATGATTCGCGCCGCCGCGTCAGACCCCGACGCGGCCGCCATCCTCCGCGAGGTGCTGACGCAGCGGATTTTCGAGCCGCTCGCACAGGCGCTCCACTCCGACGACGCGGCCCTGCGGGCAAATCTCGTCGGATCACAGGTCGTGGGCCTGCTCATGGCGCGTCACATCGTCGGCGTCGAGCCCATCGCGTCGACCGGCACCGAGATCCTGGTTCGGGCGATCGCCCCAACTTTTCAGCGGTACCTCACGGGGCCCCTAGGCTCTGGCTCGTGAATCACAGCCAGCCCGTCCGGCAGCACTACAACGTCACGCTCGCGATCCTCGTCTTCGCAGGGATCGCGTTCGCGCTTCAGCAGACGATGATCATCCCAGCGCTGCCGATCCTGCAGCGCGAGTTCCACACGACTGCCGCCTGGGCCACGTGGGTGCTCACCGGCTTCCTTCTCTCGGCCTCGGTGGCAACCCCGCTCATTGGGAAACTGGGCGATCAGTTCGGCAAAGAGCGCCTGCTCGTGATCAGCCTGAGCCTCTTCCTGGCCGGAAGCCTCGGCGCGATCTTCGCCTGGCACATAGGCGCGCTGATCGGATTCCGCATCCTGCAGGGATCCGGCGCCGCCGTCTTCCCGCTCGCGTTCTCGATCATCAAGGACGAGTTTCCGCCGGAGAAGGTCGGGACGGCGATCGGTGCGGTCTCGGCCGTCTTCGGCGTTGGCGGCGGGTTGGGCCTGGCGCTCTCCGGGGTGCTCATCGATCACCTCGGGTGGCGCTGGCTGTTCGTCGTCGGGGCCGCGGTTGTTGCGGCGGCAGTCGTGCTGGTCCACTTCTTCGTCCCCGAGTCGCCGATCAAGACACCATCTCGTGTGGACGTCCGGGGCGCACTCCTCCTCTCGACCGGGCTGGTGGCGTTGCTCCTTGCGCTGACCGAAGGGGAAAGTTGGGGCTGGCTCTCCGGTCGGATCGTGGGCCTGTTCGCCGTCGCGTCGACCGCGCTCGTTTCCTGGGGCATCGTCGAGCTGCGAGTCCCGGAGCCGATGGTCGACATGCGGATGCTGGCCCGACGGCCCGTCCTGTTCGCGAACCTGACCGGTCTCATCGCCGGCTTCGCCCTGTTCGGATCGTTCGTGCTCGTTCCGAACCTGCTCCAGCTTCCCCGTGGCCTGCCCGCCGACCTTGCCCAGCTCGTCGACTATGGGTTCGGCGCCTCGGCCACGAAGACGGGTCTCTATCTGCTGCCAGCCGCTGTCACCGGTTTCTTCACCGGCCCGCTGAGCGGCGTCCTCGCGTCTCGGTGGGGCCCCAAATGGCCACTCGCGATCGGCATGTCGCTCGGTGGACTCGGGCTCGCCGTGCTCGCCGAGTGGCACCAAGAGCCCTGGCAGATCGTCCTCGGCATGCTCGTTCTCGGCGGGGGTCTGCCGATGACGTTCGCGGCGATGGCGAACATCATCGTCGACTCGGTCCGACCGACCGAGACCGGAGTCGCCACGGGGATGAACACCGTCATGCGGACGGTCGGCGGCGTGATCGGAGGTCAGGCGGGTGCGGCGATCCTGACGGCGCGGACGATCGGCGACTCCAACGTCCCGGCGGAGTCCGCGTTCACAACGGCGTTTTGGGTGAGCGCCGGCGCGTCGCTCGTCGCCGTCGGAGTCGCGATCCTGATCACACCGGTAACCCGCCGAGCGGCGACTAGAACCCGAATTCGACCTGTGTGAAGTACCAGAGGCTCGACGTGCTCCAGAGCAGTGCGAGCACCGTAAAGAGCGTCCCCGCCGACCAGCGGCAGCGTCCAGCGCGGGTGGTCGCGATCGCGGACGTAGAACACCTTCACCGCGAAGACGGCGTAGATGAAGGTGCCTAGCAGCGAGTGCACGAAGACCCGGGCGTCGTCGGTCTGGAACCCGAGGATGAAGATGCAATGGAAGGCGACGGGCAGCGTGAAGAGGATCGCCAGCTGCCCGACAGCGGTGGATGCGATTCACCCGCGGCGGCGGGACCGGGACGATCCCGGTCAGTTCCCGAAGATGCGCGCGCCGGTGAGCACTTGCACGATCGCGAACACGCCGGCCGCAGTTGGGAAGCGGCGTCGGCCCGAGACTCGCCGGCAGTGACGTCTCGATCGACCAGGCTCACTCGACGATCGAGAACGGCAGCGGCGTCATGCCCCCCCGGCCTCGTGACCGGGCAGGACCTCGAGGACGTCCTCGCCTACCTCGAGGACGACGTCCTCGCGCCCTAGCCCCCCACTTGTCAAACGGAGAAACGCCCTACGGCTGAAGACGCTCGGCGGCCGCCTCGAGGTTCACGCGGCCCTGCCCATGCGTCCCGATGTAGCCGACCCCGTCGGGCCGCCAAACGGGAACGCCGACCTCGACCACCACCCCGTCCGGTGCCGCCTCGAGCAGAGCCTGGACGGCGACGC
>DASQTZ010000042.1:0-10842 GCA_035641605.1 Gaiellaceae bacterium
TGAGAAATGCGCAGACGAAGGTGGGTGGCCGCTGCGGCGGTTCTGGGCACGGCCGCGGCGATCGCGGCGCTGGCAGGCGCGAGCAGCGACAGCTCGGCGGCCACGAGGCCGGCGATCGTGATCGGCTGGGCGTTCGACAGCAAGGGCCAGATGGCGCCGTTCGACGGCCCGGCGCTCGCCGCGGCGAAGATTCACATCCGCAAGCTCAACGCCACCGGGGGCGTTGGCGGACGTCCGTTCCGGATCGACACGTGCGACACGCAGAACAACAACCCGGCCCGGGCGAAGTCGTGCGCGAGAACGCTCCTCGGAAAAGGCGCCCATGTGATCTTCGTGACCTGCGACGTCGACTTCGCAACTCCCGTCGTCCAGGAAGCCATCAACCGGGGCAGGCTGACGATCGCGCCGTGCATCGGCACCGACCAGATGGGCCCGAAGCGCTTCGGCCGGGCGAAGGGCAAACTCGCCTTCAGCTTCGGCAACGTCGCACAGGACGAGGGATCGGCGATGGCGGAGTACGCCATCAGGCGTGGTTGGCGCACCGCCGGCCTCGGCACCAACACGCTGCTCGTGTACTTCAAGAACGTGGTCACGGCGTTCGAGAAGCGCTACACGCAGCTCGGCGGCCGCATCGTCGCGCGTGAGAGCTACGCGACCGGCGCGAACAACGTCCAGACGGCGGTGAACCGGCTGAACCAGCGCCGCGCTGCCGTGTACGTCACCTCGACCGCGTTCGGCGAGCTGCCCGCGTTCGCCTCGGGCTTACGTTCGCTCGGAAACAAGACGCCGGTGCTGAACTCCTGGGCCGGCGACGGCACCTACTGGGTGACGAAGAACCCGAAGATCACGAACTACTACGCCGTGACCTTTGCCTCGGTCTTCGGTGACGATCCGAATGCGGCGGTCCGGCGACTTGCCGTCCAGGTGAAGGCCGGCACGGGCGGCTTCGTGACCGGTCCGGCGGCGATCGACGGCGTCGCCGCGGCGATCAGGCGCGCCGGCGGCTCGACCACCGGGGCCGTTCTGGCCGCACAGATGGAGAAGTTCAAGAAGGTGCCGACGATCTCCGGCAAGGTGAGCTTCTCGCCGCAGCTGCACACGGTGTTCGGCCGTGCGTACCGCGTTATCCAGGTGCACAACAACAAGGGCAGGCGTGTCGGGATGGTGACCGCGAAGGTCGTCCCGAAGCTGTAACGGCGGCGGTTGGTCGACCAAGCCACCGCCGGCGAGGCGGAGAGGAGGCCCGGGGACACGCTCCGGGCCTCCTCCGTCTCGCGGTCGTTCGAGGGCGTCCGCGCGCTCCAGGACGTCACGCTGGAGCTCCACCGGCACGAGGTCGTGGGCTTGATCGGGCCGAACGGCGCCGGGAAGTCGACGCTGGTGAACGTGCTGACGGGATTCGACCTGCCGACCTCCGGCTCCGTCGAGCTCGCCGGTCGCCGGATCACCCGCTGGAGCGCCCACCGGCGGGCGCGCGCCGGTCTCGCACGGACGTTCCAGCACAGCCGGTCGTTCCGGGACCTCACGGTGCGGGAGAACGTCGAGGTCGCTGCGCTGGGAGTCGGTGCCGGCGTGAGAGGCGCACGGCGGCGGGCCGACGAGCTGCTCGAGCTCCTCGGCCTCCAAGCGCACGCACGGACACCGGCGGGTGTGCTGGCGCACGGGGACGAGCGTCGGCTCGGAGTCGCCCGCGCACTTGCGACCGAGCCGCGGTTCGTCCTGATGGACGAGCCTGCGGCAGGCCTCCCCGAAGCGGAAGTGCCGGACTTCGCGTCGGTCGTGCGGTCGGTACGCGACGACCACGAGGCCGGCGTCCTCCTCATCGACCACAACATGGCGCTCGTGATGAGCGTCTGCGACCGCATCGTGGTGCTCGACCAGGGCCGGACGCTCGCCGACGGAACGCCGGCCGAGATCCGCGGCAACCTCGACGTCGCCGCCGCGTACCTCGGAGACTCGGCGCTGGTCGAGGAGGACGCGGATGGCTGAGGCGCCGGCACTCTCCGTCCGGAACCTCGAGGTGCGCTACGGCGCCGTTCCGGCCGTCCGCGACCTGTCTCTGGACGTCGGCAAGGGCGAGATCGTCGGGTTGATCGGCCCGAACGGCGCCGGGAAATCCACCGCCCTGCACGCGATCATGGGGCTCGTCTCCGCCCGGAGTGGCACCGTGAGCCTCGACGGCTCGTCGGTGCTCGGTCGCTCGCCCGAGTCGATCGCACAGCGCGGGATGTCGCTTGTGCCGGAAGGACGCCGGATCTACTCCGACTTCACCGTCGAGGAGAACCTCCGGCTCGGGCTCGCCGCCCGCCGGGGCCGGCACGGCAAGAACGCCCTCGCCGGCGCCTACGAGCTCTTTCCCGCGCTACGGGAGTTCCGCAGGCGACAGGCGGGCGTACTGTCGGGCGGACAGCAGCAGCAGCTCGCGATCGCGCGGGCGCTGGTCGCCCAGCCGGACGTCCTTCTCCTCGACGAGCCCTCGCTGGGTCTTGCGCCCTCGCTCGTCGACGACCTGTTCTCCGCGCTCGCCGACATCCGCGAAGGCGGCTTTGCCGTCCTGCTCGTCGAGCAGCGCGCGCAGCGCACCGTCGCGCTCGCCGACCACACCCACGTGCTCTCGAACGGCGAGCTTCGGTTGACCCTGGGGCCCGACGACGCCGACGACACCGAAAAGATGGTGGCGGCGTACTTCGCCGGCTGATGAGCGCGATGGTCTTCGCGGCAGTGGACGCGCAGACGCTGGCCGACGCCGTCGGCCTCGGAGCGATCTACGCACTGATGGCGGTCGGCATCGGCCTCGTGTTCGGCGTGCTGCGACTCGTCAACTTCGCCTACGGGCAGCTGGTGATGGCCGGCGCTTACACACTGGCCTTCACGGCGCACTGGCGCGTCGTCTGGAGCATCGTCGCGTGCTTCGTCGTGGTCGTCGCCCTGTCGCTCGTCATGGAGCGGGCCGTCTTCCGCCCGTTGCGCGGCGCCTCGCCGGCGGTGATGCTCGTGACCACCTTCGCGATCGCGTTCATGCTCCAGGCGATCGCGCTGCTCGTCGACATCCGCGACGACACGATCGGCGAAATTGCCACGTCCATCGCCCCGCTGAACCAGGCGACGACCGTGGCGGGCGTCGACGTCCGGAAGATCACGATCGTCGCGGTCATTGTCACGGCGGTTGCGCTCGCGCTCGTGGCGTTGCTCCTGATGCGGACGACGATGGGGCTCCACATGCGCGCCGCCGCCGCCGATTTCCGGACCGCCCGGCTGCTCGGCGTCCGGGCAAATCGCGTCATCGGGTTCGCGGTGCTGCTCTCCGGCCTGCTCGCGGCGATCGTCTCCGTGATGCTGACGGTGCAGTTCCCGTTCGTCGGCCCCGACTTCGCGCTTCGGGACACGATCGTCGTGCTCGTGGGCGTCGTCGTCGGGGGCATCGACCGGCTCTGGACGGCGACGCTGGGCGGCTTTGCGATCGGGTTCGCGACGGGCGTGATCAACGGCGCGCTGCCAACCGAGCACACGGTCTTCCTCCCGTCGGCGGTCTTCGCGCTCGTCATCCTCGTGCTCCTCCTCCGTCCCGCGGGCCTGTTCGCCTGGGGGAGAGGGGCGGTGGAACGGGTATGAGGCGCCACCTCGAACCGGTCGTCCAGTTCCTTGCGCCGGCGCTCCTCCTGGTCGCCGTGGGCGTGGGCTCGACGCTGGTCTCGCGATCGAGCGAGATCTACTTTCTGAACGCGCTCGTCTCCGTGGCGATCGTCGTCGCCATCTACGTGTTCATCGGCAACTCGGGCGTCCTCTCCTTCGGTCAGATGAGCTTTGTCGCCGTGGGGGCATTCGCGGCCGGGATCCTGACGATCCCGCTCGAGTCGAAGACCGGCGTCCTGCCGGAGCTCTTCCCGCTCCTCCGTGATCACACAATCGGCAACGTCGCCTCGCTGCTGCTCGGCGCCGCAGCCGGCGGCGTCTTCGCGTTCGTCGTCGGACTGCCGCTGATGCGGCTCTCGGGTCTTGCCGCGGGGATTGCGACCTTCGCCGTGCTCGAGGTCACGCACAACGTCCTCCGCGAGTGGACGAAGATCGGGCCGGGAGCGACCACGCTCTCGCTCGTTCCGGAGACCACGGGCGCTGTGCAGGCGACCGTCGGCGCCCTCGTCGTCGTCGCGGCGGCGCTGGCATACCAGCGAAGCCGCCTCGGCCGCCGGCTTCGGGCCTCCCGGGAGGACCCTGCTGCGGCGCGCGGTGTCGGCGTTAACGTCCACCGCGAGCGCCTCTGGGCGTTCACGGTCTCCGGCGCGCTCGCGGGCTTTGCAGGCGCGCTCCTCGTCCACCTACTCGGGTCGATCACAACCGAGCAGGTCTACCTCGAGCTGACGTTCCTGACCCTGGCGATGCTCGTCGTCGGCGGGCTGACGAGTCTGTGGGGGGCCGTCGTCGGCGCCCTGGCCGTCAGCGCGCTCGACTCGTTCCTGACCGAGGCCGAGCAAGGCGTGGACGTCGGCGTCTCGCTCGACCTCCCCCAGGGCACGCGCCTGATCTTCCTGGGCGCGATCATGGCGCTCGTGCTGATCCTGCGACCGAGCGGCATCACCGGCGGACGGGAAATCCGGCTCATCCGATGAGGGTGTGCGTCGTCGGCTGCGGCGCGGTCGGAGCGCTGTTCGCGGCCAACCTCGCGCAGCTCGAAGACGTCGAGGTCTGGGCGTTCGACGTGTGGGAAGAGCACGTCCAGGCGATCAACGACAACGGCCTTCGGCTCAGCGGCGCCGGCGAGGTCGTCGGACGACTGCGGGCGACGAGCGACGCCGGCGACGTGCCGAGCTGCGACTTCGGGATCGTGGCGACGAAGAGCATGCACACCGGAGGCGCCGTGGCCGCGGTCGCGCACGCGTTCGCCCACGGAAGCGTTTGCTCGGTGCAGAACGGCGTCGGCAACGAGGAGGCGATCGCAAACCACATTGAGCGGGTGATCCGAGGGACGACGTTTCCCGCCGGCAAGGTCGTCGCGCCGGGCCATGTCCAGTGGGACGTCAAGGGCGACACGACGATCGGGCCGTTCGAGCCTAGCCCGGCGCCGATGGAGGCGGTTGAGCGGCTCGCCGATGCCTGCACTCGCGCCGGGATGCCGACGGAGGCGGTCGCCGACGCGCGCGGCCCGCAGTGGCGGAAGCTGATCTTCAACGCGGCGACGAATCCGATCGGCGCGCTAACCGGGCTGAGCCACGGCCGGGTCTGTGAGGACACTGCGCTGCGCGCGCTCGTCAGCGCCCTGGTCGACGAGGGCAAAGCAGTTGCCGCGGCGCAGGGAATCGAGCTCGACGAGGATCCCGAGCAGCTGATCGACTACGCGGCCAGGCCGGAGGTGGCCTACGACCACAAGGCGAGCATGCTCCAGGATGTCCAAGCCAGGCGCGAGACCGAGATCGACTTCCTCAACGGTGGCGTCGTCCGTTTCGGGCGGGAGCACGGAGTGCCGACACCGCTGAACGACGCTGTGACTGCTCTGGTCAAGGGATTGGAGCGCTCGTGGGCCGCGTGAGCCAGGCGGAGATCGACCGGCGCTACTCGCGTGTCCGCGAGGCGCTGGCCCGCGACGAGCTCGACGCCGCGCTCGTCTGCGGCACCGAATACACGGGCTTCGAGGGGCAGGTGACCTACCTGTCGGGTTTCCAGATCGTCCACCGCTACGCGTACGTCCTTCTCCCGCTCGAGGGCGACCCGTCGATCGTCTTTCCGACCGAGGCTCGGTATGTCGGGGAGCACCGAACGAGCTGGATCGAGGATCAGGTCTTCGCCGACGTCCCCGGCGCTTGGCTCGCGGACCGGTTGCGCGGGAAGCGCGTCGGCGTCTACGGGCTCGATTACGTCATGACCGTGCGCGACTTCGCCGCGATGCGCGATGCCGTCGAGCTCGTCCCGTGGGAGCTCGAGTTCGACCACGCGCGCGCCGTTAAGAGCGACGAGGAGCTCGAGTCGGTGCGCGACAGCGTCCGGATCAATAGGGAGGGGTTCCATGCGTTCCGGGAGGCCTATGCGCCCGGACGGTCGGCGGCCGAGGTGCTCGCCCCCGCCGAGCGCCTCTTCGTGGAGGAGGGCTGCGGCCGTCTGACGATGAACATGGTGCTCGTCGGCCCCGAGTTCGCGATCGCCCGCGACGACATCATCCTCGGGGACTTCTGCATTCCCTCGCTTGAGATCGCGGGCCGCGGCGGGCACTGGGTCGAGGTGTCGCGCGCGCTGGGCTCGCCGAGCGACGAGGTGGGGCGGATGTACGAGGCGTACCAGGAGTACTTCGAGGCGGCGAAGCGGGCGATGCGTCCGGGCACCACAGCCGACGACATCCATCGGGCGGTCTCCAAGGGCTTCCTCGACCGCGGCTACCACCTCGGCCACGTCACCGGCCACTCGATCGGGATGACGATGATCGAGTTCCCGAAGATCGGAGAGGGAATCGAGACCGAGCTCGAGGCGAACATGGTCTTCTCCATGCACCCGCACGTGATCTCCGAGGACGGCCGGGAGTGCCTCTACATGCAGGACACGTGGCTGGTCACCGAGGAGGGCGGCGAGCCGCTCGCCGGCCTTCCGATGCAGATTTACTGAGTTAATGCCCAAGGCCCCTCGTCACGTCGCGCGGGCCAGTGCCCGCTCCGCGCGGCCGGCGCGGTCGGCGCGCTCTACGGCGCGCGCGGGCCGGTCGATGTTCGTCGTCGTCGGCGACTTATTGCGCGCGTCGCCGGCCCCGGCGCGCTCGCGCACCACCTCGTAGAGCTCGTCCGGGTTGGTGGGGAAGCTGGTCAGGTCGGGCACGTGGAGCTCGCCCCGTTCGAAGTGGCGGTCTGACGTGGCCGCGCCGAGAGCAGGCGAGCCGGCCGCCTCCCAGGCGCCACGGTCGCCGCCGCCGAGGAAGATCGGCTCGCTCGCGGTCACGCGCAGACGGCCTGAGCCATCGGCGCCGATCCACGCTTCGCGCCTGCGCGGGATCAGCGCCGAGAACCCGCGCCCGTCGATAACCGTGGTGCTCAGGTCGAAGGACTCGGATCTCGTGTACGTATAGGCGCCGGATGCGAGTGCGACCGGCGCCTGTCGCTCGGCGGCGTTGGCCGCCCGGGCGAGGGCACGTGCGGCTGCCTCGGAGACGCCGAGGCGCCCGTCAGGAAACAGAGTCCCAGGGACGAGCAGGGCGGTGAGCGGGAGTAGGGCGCCCGTGCCGAGCGCGACAGAGAGCGCTCGCTCAGGTAGCTGTTCCGTCGCTTGACCGCACCCGACACGGGCGTCGACGGTCGCGGGCATGGGGGGCGCGCGGCGTTTCAGTAGCATCGTGCCGTGCGCGAGTTGCGTCCGGGCCTCTGGCACTGGGAGGCACCGCATCCGCAGTGGGAGGCGACCGAGCCGTGGAGCGAGAACGTGTCGTCCTACGCGATCAGCGACGGGGAGCGGCTGCTGCTCTTCGATCCGCTGGCGGTGCCGAGCGAGCTTGTGGACCTGGCGGCCGGCCGCGACACGGCGATCGTGCTCACCGCGCCGTGGCATGAGCGCGACGCGCAGAGCCTGGTCGAGCGGCTCGGCGTGCCGGTCCACACGCCGCTACCGGACACGGCGCAGGACCTCATGGACATGTACGGCGTCACCGCCGAGCAGGCCGGCGACGGCAGTCCCGACCTCGTCTGGCTGCTCCGCGAGAAGAAAGGCGAGGCACGCCCGTACTCGCCCGGCGACCGGCTGCCGTTCGGTGCCGAGGTGTTCGCCGGGCATAAGAAGAACGACACTGTGCTCTGGGTCGAGAGCGAGCGTGCGGTGATCTCCGGCGACACGCTCGGCGACTTCGGCCGGGGCCTCGAGATCAACGAGAGCTGGCTCCGCCCTGGTGTGACGCGCGAGGAGATCGCCGCGGGGTTGCGCCCGCTGCTCGAGCTACCCGTCGAGCACGTGCTCGCAACCCACGGCGGGCCGAGCGACCGAGCAGCCCTCGAGCGCGCGTTGTCCGCCTCCTAGGCCGCTTGAGGGACATTCCGGCACGCTCGCCCAAGCGAGCGCGTTGTCGCACGGCTGATCCGACCTGTCTACAAGATCGCGCCATCCAGCGATTCCAGGCCTCGCAGGAGCCGATCGCGGCGAGCGGCGGACGTTCGGTGGACGCCGAGACCCAGACCGTCGCCCCACCTGCAAACAAAAGGAGCTGAACCGTAGGAACTTCGCGAAGCCCTGTGACGGACTCGAACCGTCGACCTCCTCCTTACCATTCCGATCGGCAACTGGCCGGGACCGGTGGCAACGGTCTTTGCTTGTTTCAGCCCTGGAAATCTCGAACGATCAGCCTCATTCACCTAACTCGAGGAAGCCGATCTCGAGCATCTGGCGAGCGAGGGCAAGACCCGTCTCCTGCGCGGCGTCGCTCTCTACGGCCGCCACCAGCGCCTCGTGAAGCGTCCTCGACCCGTCGAGCGCACCGATCAGTCGCGCCGTCGGTGGATCGAGCTCTGCGGAGAAGGGCAACCCGTTCTCGAGCCGGAGCGTCACGTCCTCCCCATGCCAGCCGCCTCTCGCGAAGCGCGTGTGCTGGGTTACGACGGCGTCGTCGACGACGCGCAGTCGCCGGTCGAGGAGAAGACTGTCCGAGTCGATCTCGGACAGCCGGTCGTGCGTCTCGAACAGGTTCCTCACGTGCCGCCCGGCCGGGCGAAGGGCCGCGCGCGGCAGCTGTTGCGCCTCCAGCCAGCCGTCGCTGCCGTCGCTGCGCTTGCGAAGGACCAGGCACGCATAGCCGAGTTGCTCGATCCCGAGCTCGCGGTAGTACGCGAGCCAACGATCGAGCGCCTCGGCGTAGGCTTCGGGCCGGTCGAGGAGATCGCGGTTCCACACGGTCGCGGTCTCGATCGGGTCGTCCGTCGAGGTGTGGAGCAGGAACGCGTCGCAGCCCGAGCCTTGCAGCCAGTTACGCGGGCGCTCTGCTGGGTCGTCCGGATCTAGCGCCCAGGCGATCAAGACGGAGGCGAACGCGCCGGGTGCGAGCGCGGCCGGTGTGGCCCGCACGACGTGTTCCGAGACTGCGTCCCCGGACATGCCGCCGTCCCGGAACAGATACGCCCTCTCGGGCGAGACGACGTACGGGGGGTTGGCAACGACGAGGTTGAACTGCTCGCCCTCGACCGGCTCGAAGAAGCTGCCGGGTCGCGTCTCGACGTTGTCGGCGCCGTTGAGCGCTGCGTTGAATGCCGCGTAGGCGAGCGCTCTCACATTCACGTCCGTTGCGATCACGCGTTCGGCGTGCGCGGCGAGCAGGATTGCCTGGATGCCGTTACCGGTACAAAGGTCGAGGGCGCGCTCACCCTCGCCGCGGACGGTCAGGTGCGCGAGGGCTACGGACGGGCGATGCACGCCCGGCACATGGTCGGCGTGTGCTTCTGCAGCGCCCGCATGATCGGACGCGATCAGCAGCTCGTCGTGAGGGACGAGGCGCGCCGCCCCGTGGACGACCTCGGCGTCCTGGACGAGAAGCTCGGCTCCCGCCAGGCGCGCCTGCAGCTGCGCGCCCACGAGCTCATCGAGTCGTGCGCGCGCGACGGGAACGCCAAGCAGGAAGAGTCGGAGAAGCACGGCCAGCTCGTCCGCGTCGCCGAGCCGTCGCAGGTAGGACGGCAACTCGGGCGAGCGCGCGAGGAGCTGGTCGCCGGTTGCCAGCCGCTCCTGGATTCGGTGCGGCTCGTAGCCTGCGACGCGTAGCAGTCGGGCAAGCTCGACAGCCGCCTGCGGGCTCTCCGCGTGCGGGGGGTCGGGACGCCCGGGCGGGGGAACGGCGCGGACTGGCTCCACGGCTGGGCGCCGGTCGTGTCGCGCTAGAAGGTCTTGTTCGCCTTCAGGTCGTACCTGAACTGGACGGCCGACCCCAAGGAGCCGTCGGCCTTCTCCGGCTTGTACTCGACCTCGAGCTTGGCGAAGTTGAAGGACACTTGATCGGTCGGGAGGACGTCGGCGTCCTCGGATCCGCCCGTCTCGATCGAGCTGACGAGGACGTCGTGAAACTTGAACGTAAGGTAGTCCTGCTGGCCCTTGCCGGCCTTGCGGCCCGAGAGCGTCGCCGTCTTGATGTGCTGCCCCGTGGCGCAGGCCTTCATGAGACCGGGGCTCGCCTTGTTCAGCCTCATCACGAAACGGAAGTCTTGCATCGAGACCTTGCCCGCTCCCCCGCCGCCACCCGACGGGGCGACGGCGTGGGTCTCCGCCCAGCTCCACGACTCGACGTCGATCTCATCCTTGTGCTTGGCATCGGCGCTCTCGCCCTTGATGCCGTCGAACTTGATGAAGTAGTCGACTGCTGCCATCGCGTCTCCTCCCGGACCCGCTCGACCGATCGTACATGAGCCTTCTTCGCAATTTGCTTCTCACCGGCGGGCGACCAAGAAGGCCCGAGCAAACGGCCGTGATCCAGAGGTCTCCGGAGCGGGACGACCGCTAGGCTGCACAAATGCTCCACCCTTAGTTGCCTGCTGTGGCGACACTCGTCTGTCGGATGGCGGTGGTGGGGGAATTTCAGTCCCGGGCCAACTGGCCACGATCGCGCTCTCGTTCCCTGCCGATTGGTGCTCCACTAGGGCAGCTTCTTCAGGGCACGTCCGAGTGCCTGGCCGCCCGCGAGCACGGGCTCGAACAGGTCGCCGTGCTCTTCGACCCGCTCCAGCGCCTCGCGCATCCCGAAGCGGCGCGGCGTCACGTCCGCTGTTAGCTCGTCCCAGCGAAGCGGCGTCGAGACCGGCGCGCCCGGCTTCGGCCGCACCGAGTAGACCGAGGCGATCGTCTTCCCCCGCGCGTTCTGACGGTGGTCGACGAGCACGCCCTCGCGCTTGCGCTTGAGCCATT
>DASQTZ010000043.1:0-23574 GCA_035641605.1 Gaiellaceae bacterium
AACCTCGACAAGTTCCTCGGCGCCGTCAAGCGCGGGCGGGAGCGGCTCCACGAGCGCTCGCAGGAGACGGTCGTCGCGGGCGTCGCGGCGCAGAGCTCGAACGACGATCAGCCGTACCAGTAACGCCCGGCGCGTCGCTGCGCTCTACGACGTCCACGGGAACCTGCCCGCGCTCGAGGCCGTCCTCGGGAAGGTCGGCGACGGACAGCTCGTCTTCGGCGGCGATGTCGCCTGGGGGCCGATGCCGGTGGAGACCGTCGACCGGATCCGCTCGCTCGATGCTCTCGCGCTCAGGGGCAATGCTGATCGAGACCTCGGCGACGACTGGCTCGAGCAACGCCTCGGCCCCGAGCGCCTCGAGTGGCTGACAACGCGCCCTGAGCAGATCGAGCTCGACGTCGAGGGTCTCGGGCGGGTGCTCTTCTGCCACGGTTCGCCGCGGAGCGACGAGGAGATGCTGCTCAGGACGGCCTCCGATGGGCGCCTCAAAGAGATCCTTGCGGGCGTCGAGGCCGACGTGATCGTCTGCGGGCATACCCACATGCAGTTCGACCGCGTCGCCGGCAGCAAGCGCGTCGTGAATGCCGGCAGCGTCGGCCTTCCCTACGGAGCGATCGGCGCGCACTGGGTCGAGCTCGGGCCGGACGTCCGCCATCGCCGCACGACCTATGATCTTGCGCTCCTTCGCGCCTCGGAGTGGCCGCGCGCCGCCGAGGTCATCTCCGTGATCGAGGCGCCTCCCACCGAGGAAGAGGCGATCGCCGAGTTCGAGCAGCTCATCGCCGCAGGTCGCGACGCTACCCTCATCCAGTGACCACGTTCGACCTCAGACAAGCGAAGCTCCGCCCCGGAGAGGAGTACCGCGACGAGCAGGAGATCACGCTGTCGCCGTTCGAGCTCGGCGGCCAGCGGTATCTCCCTGTGCCCGAGAACGTCAAGGCCGAGCTCGTCATCATCCGCGGCACGAGCGGGACGACGTTCGAGCTCAACTTCCCGGTCCGGCTGCACGGGCCGTGCTATCGGTGTCTCAACGACGCTGTCCTCGATCTTTCGATCCGCGCCCGGGAGTACCAGGCGACGAGCCCCGGCGAGGTCGAGGAGCTGATAACGCCCTACGTCGGCGGCAACCAGCTCCGGCTCTCGAGCTGGGCCCGAGACGCGATCGCGACCGATCTTCCGCAGCAGATCCTGTGCCGCCCGGACTGCGCCGGCCTCTGTCCGATGTGCGGCGAGGACCTGAACGAGAACCCGCACGAGCACGAGGAGGAACGGATAGATCCGCGCTGGGCGGCGCTCGAGAGCCTCAGGGACCGGCTTTAGCTACACTCCGGCGCCGCGATGGCAGTCCCCAAGCGAAAAACGACCAAGTCACGCCGCGACAAGCGGCGCGCTACGCACAAGCTCGAAGCGCCGCGCCTGAACGAGTGCCCCAATTGCCACCGCCCGATGCGGCCTCACCACATGTGCCCGAACTGCAAGACCTACCGCGGGCGCGAGGTTGAGCCACTCCGAGCGCCGGTCCCGTAGAATCGGCGCGCTCGTAATTTCCTAACGCAAGCGAGGTGACATGGCAGCGTCCCGCGACGAAGTCTTCGAGCGCATCAAGGAAGTCCTGTCCGAGCGGCTGAGTGTCGACGAGGCAGACGTCAACGAGGAGGCCAACTTCCAGGAGGATCTCGACGCCGATTCGCTCGACTTGGTCGAGATGATCATGGAGCTCGAGGATCAGTTCGGAATCAAGATCCCGGACGAGGACGCCCAGAAGATTCAGACGGTCGGGCAAGCTGTCGACTACGTCACGTCGCACCAGTAACAGCGGCGCCCAAGCGGGGAAACCTGCTCGACTTGCGACCCTGATCGAACGGCTCCCGACGGAGCTGGTCGACAATGCGTTCACCCATCCTTCGTGGGCGTCCGAGCGCGCGGCCTCGTACGAGCGGCTCGAGTTCCTCGGCGACAGCGTCCTCGAGCTCGCCGTTGCGCGGGCGCTCTACGACCGCTATCCGGAGCTGACGGAGGGCCGGCTGGCGAAGATCCGCTCGCACGTCGTTTCGCGCGCGAGCTGCGCCGTCGTCGCTCGGGAGCTCGACCTCGGGCCGCGGCTGATCGCGAGGGGCTCGGGCAGCGTCCCCGAGGACGAGCTCGACCGCCTCTCGCGGAATCGCAACGTCCTTGCCGCGCTGCTGGAAGCGGCGCTCGCGGCTCTCTTCCTCGAGCACGGTTTCGAGCACGTCGAGCAGCCGATCGTCGAGGCCTTTTCCGGCCGGATCGAGTACGCGGCGACGACGCACGTCGACTTCAAGACGGAGCTCCAGGAGCAGCTTGCCGCCTTGGGCCGGCAGGTGAGCTACTCGGTCCTCGACGTCGAGGGGCCCCCGCACAACCGACAGTTCACGTCGGCCGCCGTGATCGACGGCGACCAGGCCGGTGTGGGGGTTGGGCCCTCGAAGAAGGCGGCGGAACAGGAAGCCGCCAAGCAGGCGCTCGAGAAGATCCGCGGCTAGGAGGCCGTGAAGGCCCCTGCCAGCGCCATCCGCCTGAGCCACTAGCGTTCGGCGCGCGTGCATCTCCGCGCGATCCGCATCCGCGGCTTCAAGTCCTTCCCTGAACCGGTCGAGGTTCGCCTCGAGCCGGGCGTCGCCGTGGTCGTCGGGCCGAACGGCTCGGGGAAGTCGAACGTGGCCGACGCGCTCCTCTGGGCCTCGGGAAGTCTGAGCCCCAGCGAGCTTCGCGCCGAGAAGCCTGACGATGTCCTTTACGCCGGTTCCGCCGGCCGTCCAGCGGCGCCGCACTGCCAGGTGGAACTGGTGCTCGACAACGACGATGGGGCGCTCGCCGACCTGCCGTTCGCCGAGATCTCGATCATGCGGCGGCTCCACCGTGGCGGCGAGGGCCAGTACCTGATCAACGGGACGGCGGTTCGGCGCACGGACCTGGTCGAGCTGCTGGCAGACGTCGGCCTCGGCGGCGCCGCCGGCTCGGTCATCTCGCAGGGCAAGGTGGAGGAGATCCTGGCCTCGAAGCCGGAGGAGCGCCGCGCCCTCGTCGAGGAGGCCGCAGGTCTCGGCAAGTTCAAGCGCCGCCGCCACCGCGCGGAGCTCAAGCTCGCGCGCGTCGCTCAGGACGTCGCGCGCGCCAGGGACGTCGAAGCCGAGGTCAAGAAGCGGCTACGGCCGCTCGCGCTCCAGGCGACCGCTGCTCAGCGAGCCGAGAAGCTGGGACTGGAGATCGCCGGATTGGAGGCGGCGATCGCGACGCTCGATCTCGGAGCGATCGACGAACAGATCGCCTCGGCGCAGGAGCGGCGCGGGGCCGCAGAGCATGCCGGGAAGCGCAGCACGTCACAGCTCGAAGACCTGCTCGCGGAGCGGCATCGCGCGGAGGAGGAGCTCGCAGATGCCGCAGGGCGCCGCGAGGGGGCGACGGCCGCCCTTTACCGGCTGCGAAGCGCCGCGGAGCGGGTCGCGCTCAGGCGCGAGAGCGCGGGGGCGCTGCTCGATTCGTTGAAGGACGCCGCCGCAAAGCCTCGCCTGCCCATTGATCTGAGGCGGAAGAGGCTGCGCGACGAGGCGCGGGAACGACTTCGTGCGCTCGAGCGGATGCTCGCAGAGCGTGAGGGCGTTCCGCCGGCCGCCAGGGCCCTCGCGGAGGCCGGTCACCCCCTTGTCCTGTCCGAGCTGGACGTACCTCCTGGGGACGAGCGGGCCGTCGCCGCCGCGCTTCGCGGGCGCGGTGCCGCTGTGATCGCCTCGGACGAGCGCAGTGCGCTCACGCTCCTGCAGGAAGCGCGTCGCCGAGGGCTGGGCAGCCTCGCCGTGGTCGTCGGCGAGCGGCAGCTCGAGGCCTTCGCCATCGTCGAGGAGCACGAGCTCCTATCGGCGGAGAAGCTCGCCGTCACGCGAGACGGAATCGCCTTCGACCCAGAGCGGAAGGAGCTCTGGTTCGCGGGCGAGGCGGCCGAAGCGGTGCTGCTGGAGCTCGAAGCGCGGCGTCGAGCGCTTGCCGACGAGGTCGCCGAGCTCGAGCGCGACGATCCGTCGGCCACTCCTGTGGTCGACGACACCCGCTATCGGCCGCTGATCGCGATTGCGGAGCACCTCGGATCGACGCTCGCGGCAGCCGACGCGATCGCGGCCCGCTCCGAGCCCACTCTCCGGGCGCGGGCGGACGCGGGCAACATGCGCACCGGCGAGCTCGCCGACGAGCTGCGGAAGCTGGGAGCCGCCGAGGCCGAAATCCGCCGCGAGGCCGCCGAGGTCTCAGCGCGAACGAGTGCGATCGACGTCGAGCTCGCCCGGTTACAGGCCGAGCGGCGAGAGGCGGAAAGAAGGCTGGAGGCCGCCGGAGCCGAACCGGCCGAGGGCGACGATCGCGAGGCTCTCCTCGACCGTGTCGAGCGTCTCCGCCGCCGCCGCGAGGAGCTCGGCCGAGTCAACCCCCTCGCGGCCGAGGAGTATGAGCGTGAGAAGGAGAACCTGGCGGAGCTCGCGGCCCAGCGCGCGGACCTTGAGCAAAGCCTCGACGAGCTTGCCAAGCTCCGAGACGAGCTCGACGCGACCGTCGAGCGCCGCTTCGCGGAGACGTTTGACTCGGTCAGCGCGCACTTCGAAGAGGTGGCGCAGACGCTGTTCCCCGGCGGTAAAGGCCGTCTGCGCCTGACCGGCGAGCAGCAGGGCGAGGACGAGGACGCCGCTCCGGGCATCGAGGTCGAGCTTCAGCCGGCTGGCAAGCGCGTGACCCGGCTCTCGCTGCTCTCGGGCGGGGAGAAGGCGCTCGGCGCGATCTCTTTCCTGTTCGCTCTCTTCCTCGCGAAGCCCTGCCCGTTCTATCTCCTCGACGAGGTCGAGGCCGCGCTTGACGATGCCAACATCGGGCGCGTCGTCGATCTCCTGCGGCGCTATGCCGACCGGGCCCAGTTCATCGTCATCACGCACCAGAAGAAGACGATGGAGGCAGCGGACATCCTCTACGGCGTCACCATGGGCGCCGACGGCGTCTCCCAGGTCGTCTCGCGGCGGCTGCCGCGCGAGTCGGCGACGGAAGCTGCGGCATAGCTTCCCGTCTCCTCGAGGACACGGGCCGCCGGCAGGAGGCTAGCCTGCCGCGATGGCGAGGAGCTGGGGCGAGTTTCTCGGCGACGCGGACGCGCCGGACGAGACCGAGGCACAGCAGGAGGGCTTCTTCTCGCGCCTGCGCGACTCGCTCGGCAAGACGCGGCGCGCGATGACCGAGCAGCTCGCTGCGGCAGCGTTCGATCCTGCGGACGATGAAGCATGGGAGCGGCTCGAGGAAGCGTTGCTCGCCGCCGACGTCGGCGTGCCGACGACCGCCGAGCTCGTACGCCGACTCGAGGCCAGGTCTGACCTCGGCGAGCTGGGCGAGGCGCTTGCTGCCGAGGCAGCCGAGATGCTCGGCGAGCCCGGCCGGCTAGGACTCGACAGCAGGCCGGCCGTGCTCCTTGTCGTCGGGGTCAATGGAACCGGGAAGACGACCACGATCGGCAAGCTCGCGAGCCGGCTGCGCGAGCACGGCCACTCGGTGATCCTCGCCGCCGCGGACACGTTCCGCGCAGCCGCCGAGGAGCAGCTCGAGATCTGGGCCGAGCGCGCCGCCGCCGACTTCGTCGGCTCGGAGCGCGGGGGAGATCCGGCCGCGGTCGCCTACGACGCGATCGAAGCGGCAACGGCGCGGGGCCGCGACGTGGTCATCGTCGACACCGCAGGCCGGCTCCACACGCAGACCAACCTGATGGAGGAGCTGGCGAAGGTGCGGCGCGTGATCGAGCGGCGCCTGGCGGGAGCGCCGCACGAGACCCTGCTCGTAATCGACGCGACGACCGGCCAGAACGGGCTCCAGCAGGCGCGCCTCTTCGGCGAGGCCGTGGACGTGTCCGGTGTGGCCCTGACGAAGCTCGACGGGTCCGCCAAGGGCGGCGTCGCGCTGGCGATCGCCCACGAGCTCGGTCTCCCGGTCAAGCTCGTGGGCGTCGGAGAGGGGATCGACGACCTGCGGCCGTTCGACCCCGACGACTTCGCTCGCGCGCTTCTTGCCGGGCCCTAGCGCTCGACCTCGAACGCGATGTCGACAGTCGTCCGGTACTCGCTGATCCGGTCGTTCTCGACCACCGCGCTCATCGAGGTGACGTGCGCCCCGTGGATGCCGCGCACCGTCTTCGCTGCCTCCTGAACGGCGGCGTCAGCTGCCTTGGCGAAGCTCTCGGGAGACGAGCCGATGATCGTGATGACCTTCGCGATGTTTGCCATGCGTGCTCCTCTCCGTTAGGGGTTGCCGAGGACGATCCGATAGTCGTGAAAGGACTGGCCGCCGCGCTTCTTGACCCAGATTTCCTCGATCCGGGCCTCCGCTCCATCCGGGTGGGACTCGAGCGCCTTGTCGACTGCGTCTCCGAATCTCTCCCTCCAGCCCTGCTCCCAGGCGGAGTCGTCGATTCGGTACATCTCTGGGTCGCGTTTCATGCCCACGGAACCTCCCTCGTCGTGTCCCCGTGATCCTATGACGATCGGGCAGATGCGGCGGCGATGCGCCTGATCCCGGCGACGTTCCCCTTGCGCTGGTATTCCCGCACCGCGCCGTCCGTGTCGCCGACAGCGAGCAGCGCGCGGGCCCTAATGTCGATGTAGTCGGTGGGCTGGGCGAGCTCGGCTGCCTCGCGCGCCAGGGCGAGGTCACGTGTGGCGTTCGCGCGCGCGACTCGCCACATCACCTGTGTGGCGACGTCCAAGTCGGCGGCATGCCGTTCACTCATCTCCGAGTAGCGAATCGCGTCGTCGATCGCGCCCTCGGCGGCCAACGCGTCGGCGAGGAACGCGGCGACCGTGGACATCACACTCGATGCTCCCATCTCCCGAAGCTCTCCAAACGCCCAGCGGAGGATCGTCGTCGCCTCGCGGGGATGGCCGGCGAGTGCTTCGATCTCGGCTGCAATGAGAGATCTCGTCGCGATCCGGAAGCGGTGACCGAGCTCCTCCTGGAGGGCGCGTGCGGCTCTCTGCAGCCGCCGCGCCTCCTCGAACTCCCCCTGCATCGCTCGCAGTCCGGCAATCGAGCCCGTGACGGACGCTCGCAGCGACCGGTCGTCTGGAAGCTCGGCCAACAGGCGTTCACACCGCTCGATTGCCTCGTCGACCGGTGTCGGACCGCAATACAGCGCCACCGCAAGTTGCGACGCAAATGTCGACTGCTCGTTCCGATCCCCCGCACCCCGCGCGTACCCGAGCGCGCGCTCGAGGTTCTCGGCCCGGGCGCCCCACCGACAGGCGTGCACGTGAACCTCGCTTTTCAGCCACCAGGCCTTCGCGAGGCCGAGGTTGTCGCCGAGTTCCTGGAGCAGCGGGATCGCGTTGTCGGCGACGGCGACGATCTCCTCGACCGACTCCTCTGATCTCGTGAACGACCGAAACAGCTCCCGCTCGATCAGGGTGCGCAGCTCGAGCCGGCGATCGCCGGATGCATGCGCGGCCTCCAACGCCTCTGTCAGCGCGCCCTCGGCGCGCGAGAAGTCGCCTGTCAGCATCAGCGCGCTCCCGAGGATCGCCAGGAGCTGCCGCCGTTCATCGTGCGAATCCGGAAGGAGGGCAGCCGCGCGGGTAAGCAGGCTGACCGCGGCAGGCGAGTCGCCGCGCCGAACGGCCTGCCGACCGGCTCGGGCCAGTCGCTCGCCGGCCGCCGTGGCGAGCTCCGGGTCGGCGGGCCCCAGTTCCTGCCGGTACCGGAACGCCTGCTCGACGTGGTAGCCCACGAGCTCATCCAGCTCGCCGGCAGAGCCGAGCCAGTCCGCGTATGCGAGATGCAGCTCGGCGCGGGTCTCCTTGGCGAGCCCGATGTACGCGGCATCGCGGATCAGCACATGGCGGAACCGGTAGCCGTCGTCGCCTTGGACGAGCGAGCGGTCGGGCTCGATCAGGTCGCGACGTACGAGCGAAAGGAGCGTGGAACCGATGGGCTCATCGTCCGAAAGTGCCGACACCGCGCCTCTGGCGAACTCTCGTCCGATTACGGCCGCGCGTTCGAGCACTACCCGCTCTGACGCCTCCAGGCGATCGAGGCGCGCGGCCAAGATCGCGTGGATCGAAGGCGGAATCGTCTCCTGGCGTCCCTCTTCCTCGAGCGCCAGGAACTGCTCGAGGAAGAGCGGGTTACCCTCCGCGGCTGCGCTGATGCGCGAGCGCTTATCTGGCGCTACCCCCCGTTCGCCGGCGAGCGCGTCCGCAAGCTCCTCGGTTTCGTCGATCGACAACGGGCCGAGCGAGATCGTCATCGGCCAGGACGGACGCCGCTCACTGAGCTCCGGCCGGCTGAGGCCGAGAAGCAGGATCGGCGCGTCCGCGGTCCAGCCTACGAGGTACTCGATCAGGTCGAGGAGAGTCGGCTCCGCCCACTGCAGCTCGTCCAGCCCGACGATCAGCGGGCGTTCGCGCGCGATGTGCTCGAGGAACCGCCGGACGGCCCAGAACGTGTCCTCGCTCGCGCTCGCCGCCTCCGCCGTACCGACGGCATCGGCCAAGAGCACAGCGATCCGACCGCCGTCGTCGGCGTCTTCCAGGCGTTCAGCGATACGGTCCGGGCTCAGGTGGCCTACGGCTCCGAGGACGATCCCCCGAAGTGGCCAGTACGTGACGCCTTTGCCGTAGGCGAGGCAGGTGCCCACGAGCGCCGTCGCGTCATCGGTGGCCGCACGGAGCAGCTCGTTGGCGAGGCGCGACTTGCCGATCCCGGCCGGCCCCACAATCGTCGCCAACCGACAACGTCGCTCCTCCGCGGCTGTCTCAAACTCTGCGCGGAGCCTGGCAAGCTCGGGTCCGCGGCCGATCATCGGCGTGTCAAGCCGGCGCGGGAACGGCGGAGCACCCTCGATGACCCCCACCAGACGCCACGCCGCGACCGGCTGCGCCTTTCCCTTCAGCGTGAGCGGCTCGACAGGCTCGACGATGACGGCGTTGGCCACGAGCCGGTGCGTCGAGTCTCCGATCAGGATCTCGCTCGCCCGCGCCGCAGCCTCGAGCCGTTGTGCGGTGGCGACGGCATCACCGGTGGCGAATGCCTGGCCCTGGGAGGGGTCGCCGGCGACGACCTCGCCGGTGTTGACCCCGGTTCGGATCGAGACGGTGACGCCGTGATCGCGCTCAAGCTCGTCGTTGAGCGTCGAGAGGGCAACGCGCAGATCGGAAGCCGCGCGGACAGCGCGAAGCGCATCGTCGTCGTGGGCCACAGGAATGCCGAACGCGGCCATCACGGCATCGCCGATGAACTTCTCCACGGTGCCGCCGTGGCGCTCGAGCGCCAGGCGCACCGCGTCGAAGTAGCGATCCTGGATGCGGCGGTGGACCTCGGGGTCGATGCGCTCGCCGAGCGGGGTGGAGTCGACGATGTCGCAGAAGACCACCGTCACGGTCTTGCGTGCGGCCATTTCACGAGTGTAGGACGGGAATGGCCTCGTCTCTACACTGTCGAGCCGCATGTTTGACACGTTGGGCGACAAGCTGAACGCCGCGCTCGGGCCGCTTCGCGGCCGCGGCAAGCTGGACGAAGAGGTGATTTCGCGTGCGATGCGCGAGATCCGTCTCGCCCTGCTGGAGGCCGACGTCAACTTCAAGGTCGTCAAGGACTTCGTCGCGCGGGTCAAGGAGCGGGCGACCGGTCAGGACGTGGCCCGGAGCCTGACTCCCGGCCAGCAGGTCGTGAAGATCGTCCACGAGGAGCTGACCGAGCTGATGGGCGCGGGGAGCTCGAAGCTCGCGATCGCCGCCAAGCCGCCGACGGTGATCCTGCTCGCCGGGCTCCAGGGCTCAGGGAAGACGACTGCAGCCGCGAAGCTCGCGCTCCTGTTGCGCAAGGAGAATCACACGCCGGCGCTCGTCGCCGCCGATCTCCAGCGACCCGCGGCCGTCGAGCAGCTCCAGCAGCTCGGCCGCCAGATCCAGGTGCCGGTCTCGACAGGTTCGGACCCGGTCAAGGCGGTCACCGAGGGGGTCCGGCGAGCGAAGGATCAGGGCGCCGACGTCGTCATCCTCGACACGGCCGGCCGGCTGCACGTCGACCAGGAGCTGATGGACGAGCTCGCGCGCGTGCGCGACGCCGCCAAGCCGACGAACGTCCTGCTCGTGCTCGACGCGATGACCGGCCAGGAGGCCGTATCGGTCGCCGAGGCATTCCAGGAGCGCGTCGCGTTCGACGGCGTCGTCCTCACCAAGCTCGACGGAGATGCCCGCGGCGGCGCCGCGCTTTCGGTCAAGGCAGTCACCGGCAAGCCGATCAAGCTCGCATCGGTTGGGGAGAAGCTCGATCAGCTCGAGTACTTCCACCCGGACCGGATGGCGTCGCGGATCCTCGGGATGGGCGACGTGCTGACGCTGATCGAGAAGGCCGAGGAAGCGGCGTCCGAGGAGGACCAGGCAGACCTCGAAGCCCGGATGCGCGCCGGCGAGTTCAGCTTCGACGATTTCCTCGCCAGCTACCGGATGCTGCGGAAGATGGGGCCGCTCAAGGGCGTCATGTCGATGATCCCCGGACTCGGCAAGCAGCTCCAAGGGCTGGACGTGAACGAAGCAGAGCTGAAGCGAGTCGAGGCAATCGTGCTCTCGATGACGCCGCAGGAACGGCGGCTGCCGCACGTCATCGACGGCTCCCGGCGGAAGCGCATCGCCGCCGGCAGCGGAACAACGATCCAACAGGTAAACAAGCTGCTCTCGGCGCGAAAGCAGATGCAGAAGATGATGAAGCAGATGGGTAAGGGGAAGCTTCCCGGCCTCCCGCCCGAACTCACGAACGCACCACGGAGGTGACATGGCAGTACGGATGAGGCTGACGCGGGTCGGTTCGAAGAAGAACCCGATCTACCGCGTCGTCGTGGCGGACTCGCGTTCGCCGCGGGACGGCAAGTTCATCGAGATCGTCGGGCGCTACAACCCGCAGACCGATCCGTCGACGATCGAGTTCGACGAGGAGAAGGTCAAGGCGTGGCTCGAGAAGGGCGCACAGCCTTCAGGCACGGTCTCGCGCCTGCTCAAGATCAAAAATCTTGGCTGACCTGCTCGCGTACCTGGCTCGGCAGCTCGTAGACGATCCCGATGCCGTCCGCGTGGAGGAGGAGGAGCGTGAAGATGCCGTCGTCCTCCGCCTGCACGTCGCGAAGGACGACGTCGGCAAGGTGATCGGCCGCCAGGGCCGCATCGCTCGGGCACTCCGCGCGATCGTGCGCGCGGGCGGCGCCCGCCAGCGGCGCCGGCTGATCCTCGAGATCGCTGACTGATCTGGTCAGCATCGGGCGGGTGGGCAAGCCGCATGGGCTGGACGGCGCATTCGTCGTCGAGGGGGCGAGCGAGGATCCAGAGCGCTTCGAGCCGGGGGCGACCCTCCTCGTGCAGGGTGAACCGGCCGAGGTCGTGGAGCGGAAGCGCGCGGGCGGTCGACTGATCGTGCGCCTGGATCGCCCGGTCGCACGCGGCGCCGCTCTCGAAGTCGAGCGCGACGCGCTCCCCGAACCGGAGGAGGGCGAGTACTACGTCTTCCAGCTCGTCGGCCTGGAGGTCGAGGAGGAGGGCGGCGGCGTGCTGGGCAAGGTGGCCGAGGTCGCACCCGGAATCGCGAACGACGTCCTCGAGCTCGACACCGGTCTGGCGCTTCCGCTCGTCGAGGCCTGCATCCGAGAGGTCGATCTCGAGCGGCAGCGAATCCTGGTGGCACCCGGCTTCACGCCCGCTGAAGGTGCCGACTAGGCGGCGCTGACCAGAAAAGGCCGTACCGGCTTTGCCGGTGCGGCCGTATGACTAACCTGCCGGAACTTTGCGCGTTGACGTCTTCACCCTTGTCCCTCATCTCTTTGCCGCCGTCTCCGAGCAGCGGCCGCTTGCCGCCGTCCTCGGCGGCGAGCTCGACCTGCGTCTCTTCAACTATCGGGACTGGACGCCGCTCACCGGCGGGCAAGTGGACGACGACCCATACGGCGGCGGCGCGGGGATGGTGCTTCGCGTCGACGTCGTCGCCGCGGCACTCGAAGGCGTCTACGGCGGAGTGCCGGAGAACCGCGTGATCGCGCTGACGCCGCAGGGACGGCAGCTCGACCAGGGCGTGGTGGAGGAGCTTGCCGGGGAAGAGCACCTGACGCTTCTCTCTGCGCGGTTCGAAGGCTTCGACGAGCGGATCCTGTTGCACCTGTCGAACGACGCGATCTCGATCGGCCCGTATGTCTTGTCGGGCGGCGAGCTTCCGGCCATGGTGATGCTCGACGCAATCGCACGCCGCCTTCCCGGCGCGCTCGCCGAAGGCTCGGGCGTCGAGGAGAGCTTCTCCGCCGAGCTGGAGGGCGGGCACGAGTATCCGCACTACACGCGGCCACCGGAGTTCCGCGGCTGGGCGGTGCCGGAGGTGCTGCTCTCGGGCGACCACGGCCGGATTGCGGACTGGCGGCGAAGCGAAAGCCGGGAGAGAACGCCGTCATGAGAAATCCGGTCGACCGGTTGACGCACGGGCTGCCGCGACCCTGGCGGGTCGCGATCGACTGGGTCGTGACGATCGTCGGCGCCGTCGCGATCGTCTTGGCGATCAAGCAGTGGGTCGTAAACCCCTACCGAATTCCGTCGTCGTCGATGGAGCCCACGCTGCACTGCGCCGGAGCGGGCCTCGGCTGCACCGCGCGGTTCTCCGATCGCGTGCTCGCGAACCGCTTCATCTACCACTTCATGGACCCGGAGCGGGGCGACATCGTCGTCTTCGAGACGCCGACCCAGGCCAGGCAGCAGTGCGGCGCCGGCGGCACTTTCGTCAAGCGGATCATCGCCCTTCCAGGAGAGACCTGGGAGCTGCGGAACGGCTTCGTCCTCATCAACGGCAAGCGTCTGCAGGAGCCGTACGTCCACGAGAACCGGCGGGATCCCGACACGCGGCCGCCGGAGCGAATCCCGAACGACTCGTACTGGGTGATGGGCGACAACCGTTCCCAGTCCTGCGACTCGCGCGTCTGGGGCGCGCTCCCGAGAGCCAACCTGATCGGCAAGGTTTTCGCGGTCTACTGGCCGCCGAGGCGGATTTCGTTGCGCTAGCATGCCGGGTCGGCCGACGGCCGACCCTTTGCCATGGCCAATCCGATCGAGACCCTCGAGCGCCGTCAGCTGCGCCCGAACATCCCTGAGTTCAAGGCCGGGGACACCGTGCGCGTGCACTTCCAGGTGATCGAAGGCGAGCGCCGCCGTGTCCAGGTCTTCGAGGGGATCGTGTTGAAGCGCCAGGGATCGGGCGCGCGCGAGACGTTCACGGTGCGCAAGCAGTCGTTCGGCGTCGGCGTCGAGCGGACCTTTCCGGTGCACTCGCCGAAGATCGAGAGGATCGAGGTCACGGCGATCGGTGAAGTCAACCGAGCCAAGCTCTACTACTTGCGCGGGAGAGTGGGTCGAAAGGCGCGCGTGCGTGAGCGCCGTGAAGGACACCGGCTATCCTCGGCCGGTGCCCGCGCTGCCGACCAGCCCGCCGACGAATCAGTCGAGGCCGAGCGGGTTGCTG
Source organism: Gaiellaceae bacterium (assembly GCA_035641605.1). Lineage (GTDB taxonomy): Bacteria > Actinomycetota > Thermoleophilia > Gaiellales > Gaiellaceae > JACDAN01. Next base: position 13,516 of record DASQTZ010000043.1, read on the forward strand.
AGGGCGAGCCGGAGGCGGAAACCGCCACGGTCGAGCGCACGGAACCGAGCTAGGCGCCTCCTTCACTTCGACCGGCAGTTCGGCCTCAGATATGTGGCCGGTGTCGATGAGGCCGGTCGGGGCTGCCTGGCGGGCCCACTCGTTGTTGCCGGCGTGCTCTTCGACTACGAGTCGCTCCGCGATCACCGCGTCAGGCCGCTTGCAGGTCTGAACGACTCCAAGCAGCTTTCGATCGACGAGCGCGAAGTCTTGTTTCGGGCCGTCGTCGGCTGCGCCAGCTCGTTCACGGTGCGGGTGATCTCACCGGCGGAGATCGACCGCACGGGGCTGCACAAGTCCAACCTGGAGGCGATGCGCTCCTGCTTGTGGACGCTGGCGCCGCCTGCCGAGGCCTGTCTCGTCGACGGGTTCCGGCTCGGCCCGTCGGCACCGGAGCATTTGGCGGTGGTCGACGGCGACGAGCGCAGTGCGACGATCGCGGCTGCGTCGATCGTCGCGAAGGTCGTGAGGGATCGCGCCATGCGCCGCATGGACGCACTCTTTCCACACTACGGATTTGTCTCGCACGTCGGCTACATCACGCCGCGGCACTCGGCTATGGTCAGGGAGCGCGGGCCGTCGGAGCTCCATCGCCGCTCGTTCCAGGCCCTCTGCTATGAAGACCTCCTCGAGCTCGAGGGCGCGGGGGGCTGAGGCCGAGAGGCGCGCGCGCCGGTTCTACCGGCTCCGCGGCTATCGCGTGCTGGGCGAGAACGTCTGGGCGGCCGGAAATGAACTCGACCTGATCGTGCGGCGCGGCCGGCGGCTGGTTTTCTGCGAGGTGAAGGAGAAATCGTCCGACGGCTTCGGCGCTCCGGCGGAGATGGTCACCCCCGAGAAGCGTCGGCGGTTGCGGCGGGCGGCGGAGGCTTGGCTGGCCTGGCATCCCGAGCTCGCCGGTCTTGTGGTTCGCTTCGACGTCGTCGCCGTGTCGCCGCGGGGCGTGACGCGCTTGGTCGACGCGTTCTAGGAGTCGTCGCGCCTCCGGCGAAGGGGTTTCTTCGTGGCCCCGACCCAAGACGCGCTTTACGCCGAGATCGATCTCGACCTCTCGTGGTCGGAGCGGGACCTCCCCGAGCGCGAGCGGACGAAGCACGTCCACCGGCTCCACCCCTACCTCGGCAAGTTCATTCCGCAGGTGGTGGAAGTGCTGCTCGAGCGCTACGTCCCAGTAGGAGGACGCGTCCTCGATCCGTTCGCGGGCTCGGGCACGACGCTCGTACAGGGCCTCGAGAGCGGGTATGACTCGACGGGCATCGACATCGCCGCCTTCAATTGCCTGCTCATGAAAGTGAAGACGCGGCGCTACGACCTCTTCGCGCTGGAGTCGGAGATCCGCGACGTGGTGCGGCGGGTGCAAGCGATGGACGGCGGCCTCCGTGCGAACGGGTATCTCGCGGAGTGGTTCGCTCCGCGGGCGGCGGGCGAGCTGCTCGGCTTTCTGAAGCTCGTGGCCGACTATGAGCACGAAGACGTCCTTCGCGTCGTGCTGGCCCGCGCCGCGCGCTCCGCGCGGCTGACGACCCACTTCGATCTCGACTTTCCTCGCTCGCCGCAGCGGGAGCAGTACTGGTGTCACAAGCACAAGCGGTTCTGTCGCCCGATCGATCGCGCCGAACACTTCCTCCGTCGCTACGCACTCGACACGCTCAAACGGATCAAGGATTTCTCGCGCGCGCGGAGTCGCGGGCGCGAGGCTGTGGTGATCCACGGCGACGCTCGGGAGGTACGGCTCGCCGGCCGCTTCGACGCGCTGATCACCTCGCCGCCGTATCCCGGGTTGATCGACTACCACGAACAGCACCGGTACGCGTATGAACTGCTCGGCCTCGAAGACCTTCGCGGGCTCGAGCTCGGCTCGGGCGCGCAGGGAACGAGCGCCGCGGCGCTCGGCCGCTACGTCGACGGCATCGCCGCGGTGCTTACCCGGGCGAGGAAGTCCCTCCGGGCCCGGGCGCCGGTGGTGATCGTCGTCAACGACCGTCGCAACCTGTATCCCCAGATCCTCCAACGGGCCGGTCTGTCTTTGGAAGAGCGTCTGCGCCGCCACGTGAATCGCCGTACCGGCCGGCGCGCCGGCGAGTTCTTCGAAGACGTGCTCGTCGCGCGCTAAGAGCCTCTGACTGAATGACGCTTCGTCGTCGGGGTGCGATGGGTGGTGCGAGGCAAGGACGCAGCGTCTCGTTCGTATCCCGAGGATCCGGCCGAGACCGAGGACACCGCATCGCGCCGCCCAGCGCGGCTCGACGGCACAAGGCTTCGTTCAGTTAGGGGCTCTAAGTCGCGAATTCGACACCGGCCCGGCACAGACACGCGCGCCTTCTCTGCCTAGCGTCGGACGGTGCTCGCGCGCACCATTACCCATGCCCTTGTCGGCCTCGATGCACGCAAGGTCGAGGTCGAGGCCCACCTCCAGAACGGCATTCCGGGCCTCGCCATCGTCGGGCTCGCTGACCGTGCCTGCCAGGAGGCGAAGCATCGGGTCCGAAGCGGGATCGCCTCGGCCGAGCTCGAGTGGCCCTCTCGTCGAATCACCGTCAACCTCGCACCGGCCGGGTTGCGCAAGGAAGGCTCCGGGTTCGATCTTCCGATCGCACTCGCGATCCTCGCCGCCTCGCGTCAGCTCCCAACCGATGCCCTCCAAGGTCATGCCGCGATCGGAGAGCTTGCGCTCGACGGTCGACTCAGACCCGTGCGAGGTGTCCTCGCGGCTGCGGAGGGCGCGCGAAACGCCGGCCTGAAACGACTCGTCTGCGCCGCTGAGTCCGCGGCTGAGGCGGCGCTCGCGGGCGTGGAGCCGATACCGGCGCGGCATCTCGCCGAAGTCGTCTCCTATCTCAGGGGCGAAACGGATCCTCCGCCGGTCGAGCACTCGACGAACGGTCCGCCGCCCGTGAGCCACGGGCTCGATCTCGGCGATGTCCGCGGCCAGGAGCGCGCCCGTCGAGCGCTCGAGCTCGCTGCCGCAGGCGGGCACAACCTCCTGCTCGCGGGTCCGCCCGGAACCGGAAAATCGATGCTGGCGCGCCGGTTGCCCGGGATCCTGCCGCCGCTCACGGCGGAGGAGGCGCTCGAGGTGACGCGGATCTACTCCGTCGCCGGTCTGCTCAGCCCCGACCGCCCTTTGATCCGGCGTCGGCCCTTCCGGATGCCCCACCAGAGCGCGTCGGTGGCGGCGATCGTCGGCGGTGGGCCGGGACCGCGACCGGGTGAGGCGACGCTCGCCCACCACGGCGTGCTGTTCTTGGACGAGCTAGCCGAGTTCCAGCGCCCCGCTCTCGAGGCGCTGCGGCAGCCGCTCGAAGACGGTCTCGTCAGCATCGCCCGCGCCGAGGGGCGCGCCCTCTTCCCTGCGCGGTTTCAACTCGTCGCAGCGATGAACATGTGTCCGTGCGGAGGACGCGGCGATCCTGCGGCCGAGTGCGCCTGCTCGGCGCAGAGGCTCGCGGCCTTTCGGGAGAAGCTCTCTCGTGCGCTTGTCGATCGCTTCGATCTCGTCGTCGCCGTACCTCGCTCCCGTGCCGTCGAGCTGGCTGCCGGCGCCGCCGAGTCGTCGGAACCCGTGCGGGCGCGCGTGGCCGCGGCTCGTGAGCGGATCCGTGCCGGACCGCTGCCCCGAACTCGGCCGGCGGCCGAGCTCCTCGACCGAGCGGTCGAGCGCCTGCCACTGTCCGGTCGCGGCCGAGCGCGCGTTGCTCGGGTGGCCCGCACGATCGCAGCTCTTGCCGGCGGCGACGCGGTCGAGGAGGAGCACATCGCCGAGGCACTCGCCTACCGATCGCCGAGGGAGCTCGCGGCGTGATCATTCTCCGACGATCCGACCCGCTCTTCCCACCACGCCTCCGCGCGATCTTCGATCCGCCGCCCGCGCTGTATCTCCGCGGAGCCGGCCATCCGGAGCTGCTGGCCCTGCGCGCGGCGGCGGTCGTCGGCGCCCGCTCGTGCTCTCCCTACGGCGCACAGGTCGCACGGATGCTCGGTCGCGAGCTTGCTGCCGCCGGGCTCGTCGTCGTCAGCGGCCTCGCGCGGGGCGTCGACGGGGAAGCGCACCGTGGAGCGCTCGAGGCCGGCGGCCTCACGGTTGCCGTGCTCGGCTGCGGGATCGACCGGGACTACCCGGCCTCGAATGTGCAGCTGTCGCGGCAAATCGAGCAGCGGGGACTCATGGTCTCGGAATACGAGCCGGGCGTCGAGCCCGCACCGTGGCGCTTCCCTGCGCGGAATCGAATCATCGCCGGCCTCTGCGAGGCGGTTGTCGTCGTCGAGGCGCGCGAGCGCAGCGGCGCGCTCATCACCGCCGACTTCGCGCTCGACGAGGGCCGAGAGGTATTCGCCGTGCCTGGCGAGATCACCGCCGGCCTCTCAGTCGGGACGAACGCGCTCCTGAAGCTCGGCGCGACGCCGCTGACCTCAACCCAGGACGTGCTCGAGGCGCTAGGGATCGAGCGGCCCGAGGTGCTGGAAGCCGTCGATGTCTCGCCGGTTGCGGCGCGGATCCTGGAGCTCGTGCGCGATGCACCCTGCGGCGCCGATGAGCTGACCGCGCGCGGCGCGCACGCCGCCGGCGCGATCAGCGCCGCGCTCACGGAGCTCGAACTCGCCGGGCTCGTGGCTGCGGCAGACGGCGTCTACCGGGCCGTCAGGTGAGCGTGACTACGATCGTCGCGTGGGAGAGCCGTACTGGCTTGACGAGCCCGCCGAGCCTCTTCGCGGTGCCAGGCTGGATGGAGCAGTCGACGTGGCTGTCGTCGGCGGCGGCGTCACGGGTCTCTCCTGCGCGCTCACCCTCGCGGAAGGTGGGCTGCGCGTTCGCGCGCACGAGGCGCGCACGGTCGCCTCCGGCGCGAGCGGGCGGAACGGTGGCTTCGCCCTCCGGGGCGGGGCGATGCCCTACCACCGAGCAAGGCAGAGGCTCGGCGCCGAGCGTGCGGCAGGGCTGTGGCGACTGACCGAGCGAACCCTCGACCGGATGGAGGGCCTCGCCGGTGACGCCCTGCGTCGCGTCGGCAGCCTCCGGCTGGCCGCAGACATGGAAGAGAGAGACGAGCTGCTCGCCGAGCATGCAGCCCTCCGCGAGGACGGGTTCGCCTTGGAGTGGATCGACGAGCCCGCGGGGCGACTTGCCGGGCGCTACGCGGGTGGGCTGGTCCATCCGCACGACGGGTCGCTTCACCCTGGACGCTGGATCAGGCGGCTGGCCACGCACGCCGCTGACGCGGGCGTCGAGATCCGCGAGCACGATCGAATCGCGTCGCTCGACGACCTCGAGGCGGACACGGTGGTCCTCGCCAACGACGGATACCCGAGCGGGCTGGTGGGTGCGATGGACGAGTTCGTGCGGCCGACGCGCGGCCAGGTGATCGCCACCGAACCGATTGGTGAAGCGCTCTACGAACGGCCGCACTACGCTCGCCGGGGGTTCGATTACTGGCAGCAGCTCTCCGACGGGCGGCTCGTGATCGGCGGTCGTCGTGACACCGACCCCGAGGCCGAAGCGACCGCGGAGGAGGGAATCACCTCAGAGGTGCAGACGGCGCTGGAGACGCTCATCCGCGAGCTCGTCGGGCGTGTGCCCGCGATCACCCACCGCTGGTCCGGGATCTTCGGGACGAGTCCGGATGAGCTGCCGATCGTCGGGCCGGTGCCGGGCCACGACCGCGTTTGGACTTCGCGCGGCTATTCGGGCCACGGGAACGTGCTCGGGCTCGCGTGCGGCGATCTCGTCGGTAAGGCGATCCTCGGCCGCCGCGAGCCCGAGCTCGAGCTGTTCGATCCGGCGCGGTTGCTTTAAGTCTGCTGCTCGGCCGCTGGTGCGTTCTCGTCGCTCTGCCAGAGTGAGAACTCGTTGCCTTCGGTGTCCTCGGCTCGGGCAAACCAGCCCATGCCGGGAACCGGAGCCTTGTCCTCAGCCTTGCCGCCGAGCTCCTCGACCTTCGCCCTCGCGGCGTCGATGTCCTCGACGCCGAAGTATGTGATCAGGCCCTTCTCACCCTGCTGCTGCGGAAAGATGCCGCCGCCGGTCTGATCGTCGTTCTGGAACATGTGGTACTCCACCGGCCCCTCGTACGTCTGGAACTGGACGCCGAACAGCGAGCCCCAGAACTCCTTCGCGCGGCCGGTGTCCTGCGCGGGTATCTCGAAATGGACGATCTTGGTCATCCAACCTCCTTCTCTCTGCGTCAGCCGATATCGATTTCTTGGACGCCTGAGAAGCTACCTTCGTGAGCGCCCTCGCGGTAATGGTTTACGACCTCGATACCAATCGCGAGATCCTGGATCGCCAGCCCAGTGGAGTCGAAGACGGTGATCTCCTCCGGCGCCGCACGTCCCGCCGCAGCTCCCGCGAGCACCGCGCCCAATTCCGTCACACGTTCGCGTCCGAATGCACCCGCCTCGACCGCGTGTACGAGATCCCCGTTGTGGCTCGCCTGCTCCCAGTCGTCGCAGAAGACCCGGACTCGCGCTAGCTCTTCCAACGCGATCTCCGCCTTGCCGGGCCCGTCGGCGCCCATCAGGCTTACGTGCTGCCCGGCCCGTAGGCTCCCCGCCGGAAACAACACCTCGTGGCCGGGCGTCACCGTGACGACGAGGTCGGCCGCCAGCGCGACGTCTCGGCCCTGCGCTACCTGCCCGCCGAGCGCGACCGCAACTGCCTCGGCGCGATCGAGATCGACGTCCCAGATCGACACCGAGCGCCCGCGCGCGAGGAGCGTCCGCGCCGCCGCGCGCCCGTTCACGCCGGCGCCGATCACGGCCGCCGTTTCCGCGTCCTCGCGGCCGAGCGTCTCCGCGGCGAGCACCGCCGCGGCGCCGGTCCTCAACGCAGTCACCGAACCGGCATCCAGTACCGCCACGGGCATGCCATTCGACGCATCCGAGACCAGGACGAGCCCCGTCACCGTCGGCAGACCCAGCTCGGGATTGCCCGGGAACGATGTCACCCACTTCAGCAGTGCGAAGCCGCCGCCGAGCGCGGGCATCGCGCGGAAGTCGCCAGCGGGATAGGCGGGCACGTACACCTTCGACGGCATCGACCAATCGCCGCGTGCGTACGCGACGAAGGCTTCACGCACGACGTCGACCGCTCGCTCCGGCGTGACGGCGGCCTCGACGTCGTGGGCCGCGAACACCGGAACCGAGCTCAAACGGCCTTGACCGACCCGATCAGCCTCTCGAGCGCCGCCTTGGCGTCGTCGAAGAGCATCACCGTCTTCGGGTCGTAGAAGAGCGGGTTGTCGACGCCCGCGAACCCAGGGGAGAGGCTGCGCTTGATCACGACGACGTTGTGCGCCTTGTCGACGTCGAGGATCGGCATGCCGTAGATCGGATTGCCCGGTTGGTTTCTCGCCGCGGGATTGACGACGTCGTTCGCTCCGACGACGACCACGACATCGGTCTGCGGGAACTCCGGGTTGATCTGGTCCATCTCGAAGAGCTCGTCGTAGGGGACGTTTGCTTCGGCCAGCAGCACGTTCATGTGCCCGGGCATCCGACCGGCCACCGGATGGATCGCGTAGCGGACGTCGACGCCCTTCGCTTCGAGCAGCTCGCCGAGATTGCGGACGTCGTGCTGGGCCTGGGCGACCGCGAGCCCGTATCCCGGGACGAAGATCACGCGCCGCGCGTAGGCGAGCATGTAGGCGATGTCGTCCGGCGAGGCGGTCCGCACGCTGCCGTCGCCGCTCGCTCCCGCCACGGCCGCAGCGGCGCCTTCGGGAGCGGCTCCGAATGCGCCGAAGAGCGTCTGCCGAAGCGGCCGGCCCATCGCCTGGCCCATCTTCAGAGTGAGCAGCGTTCCGGAGGCGCCGACGAGGGTCCCACCGATGATCAACGCGTTGTTGTCGAGCACGAAACCCGTCGACGCCGCTGCCAAGCCGGTGAACGCGTTCAGCAGCGCGATCACGACCGGCATGTCCGCGCCGCCGATCGGGAGGACGAACAGGAATCCGAGGACGAGCGCGCCGACCATCAGGACGGCGAGCCATAACCCGTCCTCCGTTGCCGCCGTCAGCGCGATCGCCCCGAGCAGGCCGGCTCCGAGCACGGCGTTCATAAGGTTCTGGGCCGGGAAGACGATTGGACGGCCGGGAATGAGCTCCTGCAGCTTTCCGAATGCAACGAGGCTGCCCCAGAAGCTCACCGACCCGACGAGCGCGGAGAAGAGGATCCCCACGAGCTCCTCGCCCGGGAGGTGTCCGCCGAGCGGCGCGAGGCGATGAAACTCGGCGGCCGCGATCAGCGCCGCTGCGCCGCCACCGACGCCGTTGAAGAGCGCGACCATCTGCGGAATCGCGGTCATGCGAACCATCCGAGCCGTTGTCGCCCCGACCACGCTGCCGACGGCGATGCCGGCGAGCATCAGCCAGTACGTGTCGATCTCCTTGATGGCGAAGGTGAAGCCGACCGCGATCGCCATGCCCACCGCCGCAATCAGATTTCCCGACCGCGCCGTTCGCGGGTGCGAGAGCCGCTTGATCCCGACGATCAGGCAGATCCCCGCAATGAGGTACGCCAGCTCGATCCAGGTGCGGCTCATGGAGAGGGCTCGTCCTCGTCCGGCCGACGCTGCTTGAACATCTCGAGCATCCGGTCGGTGACGAGGAAGCCGCCGACGACGTTGATCGTCCCGTAGACGACTGCGACGAACGCGAACGCCTTCTCCAGCGTCGAGTCCGCCGTGCCGGCGATCAGCATCGCCCCGATCAAGATGATCCCGTGAATCGCGTTCGTGCCGGACATCAGCGGCGTGTGCAGCATCGCTGGCACCTTCGAGATCAGCTCGAAGCCGAGGAAGACAGCGAGCCCAAAAATCGTCAGTTCGGCAACGAGCTGTGCGCTCATGTCGTAACGGCCTCGCGCGTGACACAGGCGCCGGCGGTGATCTCGTCCTCCCAGTCGAGGGTGAGTTCACCCTCGGGCGCGAGATGGGTGAGCAGCGCCTGCACGTTGCGCGCGTACAACTGGCTGGCGTGCACCGGCACGCTGCTCGGGAGATTCGTCGCGCCGAGGATCGTCACTCCTGCACGGACAACCTCTTCGCCGGGCACCGTCGGCTCGGCGTTCCCGCCGGCCTCGGCGGCGAGATCGACGATGACGGATCCGTCGCGCATCGCCTCGACGGCCGCGGCGGGAATCAGCTTCGGCGCCGGCCGTCCAGGAATGAGCGCAGTCGTGATCACGACGTCGAACTCCGGAATCCGCCGCTCGAGCTCCTCCTGCTGGCGCTGCTGGTCCTCATCCGTCAGCTCGCGCGCGTAGCCACCCGCCGTCTCCTCGCCGACGATCCCGAGGTCGAGAAACGTCGCACCGAGGCTCTCAACCTGTTCCCGGACGACGGGGCGCACGTCGAAACCCGCGACCACCGCGCCGAGCCGGCGCGCGGTCGCGATCGCCTGTAGGCCCGCTACACCCGCACCCAGCACGAGCACCTTCGCCGGGGGGACGGTTCCCGCCGCCGTCATCAGCATCGGGAAGAACCTAGGCAGCCGCTCGGCGGCGACCAGGACCGCCTTGTACCCCGAGACGGTCGCCTGCGACGACAGGGCGTCCATCGGCTGCGCGCGGGTGATCCGCGGCACCGATTCGAGCGCGAAGCCGAGCACTCCCCGGCGAGCCAGGAGCTCGATTCCCTCCGGATCGGTGAGCGGCTGCAGGAACGAGATCAGGATTGCCCCCTCACGGAGCAGCTCGATCTCCTCGGCCGTCGGTTTCTGCACCTTGACGACGCCGTCGGCCTGCCCGAGCAGTTCCTCGCGCGAGGAGACGATCGATGCGCCGGCCTCCTGGTACTGACGATCCGAGAACGACGCCTCGGCGCCCGCACCCCGCTCGACAGCAACCTCGAAGCCGGACCCGACGAGCTTCTTCACGATCTCGGGAACGAGCGCGACGCGGCGCTCGCCCGGGGCGATCTCCTTCGGGACGGCCACCTTCACGCCGCGGGAATCCTAAAGAGGGAAACGGCGAGGCGGGCGCGAAGACCCACGACGTGGTTCTGGCTGCGCTTTCGCAGGCGATCGA
>DASQTZ010000044.1:0-42367 GCA_035641605.1 Gaiellaceae bacterium
GGGTACTCGCTCGGAATGCGGCAGCGCCTCGGGCTCGCAGCAGCTCTCCTGGGCGAGCCGCAGCTCCTGATCCTCGACGAGCCGGCGAACGGACTCGACCCGGCCGGCATCCGCTGGCTTCGCGACCTCCTTCGCTCGCTGGCCCACCAGGGCCGAACGATCTTGGTCTCGAGCCACGTCCTCGCCGAGATCGAGCAGATCGCCGACGAGGTCGTGATCATTCATCGCGGCAAGTTCGTCGCGCAGTCGACGACGACAGAGCTGGGGGCGCGGGCAGCGGCCGGCGTTCGAGTCCGAAGTCCCGAGGTGGATCGGCTTCGCGAAATGCTCGCCGGCCAGGGGATGAGCGCGATCGTGTTGGAGGACGGGGCGCTGGGCGTCACCGACGGAACGCCGGAACGCGTCGGCGAGCTGGCGGCCGCCAACAACATCGTGCTCCACGAGCTGGTCGCCGAGAAGGCGACGCTCGAAGAGGCGTTCCTGGAGCTCACGGCGGGGGAGACGACCGAGTGAGACTGCTCTACTCGGAGCTGCTGAAGATCCGAACGGCCCCGCGGACGACCCTGGGCCTCGTACTCGGCCTGCTCCTGCTGACCGGTCTCGGAAGCGCGTCGACGGCGTACGACGCGGAGTCCTCACCGTTCGAGTCCCAGATGGCTATGTGGGATGTCATCAGGGTCGTCTCGATCGCGCCTGTCTTCACGCTCCTGCTCGGGATCCTGGTCGTTACCTGGGAGTACCGCCACGGGACGATCATTCAGACCTTCCTCGCAACGCCGCGGCGTGAGCGCGTAATCGGTGCGAAGGATGCCGTCTCGTTCCTCAGCGGCGCGGTCCTTGCCCTCGCCGCTCTGGCGGTGGCGCTCCTCGTCGCGAGCTTCTGGATCTCTCTCGACCTCGAGCGCGGGCAGTGGGAGCTCGCAGGCCGGATGGTGTTCGCCGCGGCGCTCTGGGGGGTCTTTGGTGCGGGCCTCGGGGCGCTGATGCAGTCCCAGGTGGGGGCGATCGTGACCGCGTTCGTCTGGTTCCTTGTCGCGGAACCGCTGGTCGGGGTCACGATCGAGGCGCTGACGGACGCGGCGATCACCGACTACCTCCCCGGCAACGTAATCGACCGCCTGCAGGAATCGACAGCCGCGACGGTCGAAGTCGGGCCCGAGGGCATCACGACCGAGCCGGACTATGCCTACGGCTTGTGGGTGGCCGCATTGATCGCCGCGGGATACGCGGCGGTCTTCGCCGCTCTCGGCCTGGTCTCTGCCGTGCAACGCGACGTTACGTAGCCTGACGGGGTGGCCGCCCCCGTCACCCGCGACCAGGAACTCGAGCTTTCCGTCGAGTCGCTCGCCTTCGGCGGCAACGGCGTCGCGCGGCTGAACGGGTTTGTCGTCTTCGTGCGGCGCGGGTTGCCTGGGGACCGGGTTCGCGCCCGGGTCACCAAGGTCCAACGCCGGCACGCCGAGGCGCTCGCCGTCGAGGTGCTCGAGCCCAGTCCGCTCCGAGTCGAGGCGCCCTGCGCGCACTACCCCGCTTGCGGCGGCTGCCGCTTCCAGGATCTCGCCTACGAGGCACAGCTCGACTCGAAGGCCGATCAGGTTCGCGACGCACTCGTCCGAATCGGCGGCATCGCCGAGCCGCCGCTCGAGGAGATCGTCCGCGCAGAGTCTGTCTTCCACTACCGCAACAAGCTCGAGTACTCGTTCACGGCGACGCCGGCCGGGCCCTCTCTCGGCTTCCATCGCGCAGGACGCTGGGACGAGGTGCTGGACATCGAGCGCTGCTGGCTCACGAACGACCTCGGGAACGCGGTCCGGCACGCGGTTCGAGACTGGGCACGCGAGGCCGGACTCGCGGCCTACGACCAGGCGGAGGGAACGGGATATCTGCGCCACCTCGTCTATCGCGAGGGCCGCAACACGGGCCAGGTACTCGTCCAGCTCGTCACGGCTGCGGGAGACCTCCACGACGCCGATGGCCTCGTGGCGGCGCTGCGTCGCTTTCCGGAGGTGCGCTCGATCCATCACGCCGTGAACGAGACGCCGGCCGAGGTCACCAACCTGCCGACGACGCTGCTTTGGGGCGAGGAGGCGATCGAAGAGGAGCTCGGCGGCCTCCGGTTCCGCATCCGGCCGACGGCGTTCCTCCAGACGAACACGGCCATGGCGGAACGTCTCTACGAGCTCGCCGTCGAGTACGCGGCTCTCAGCGGCGAGGAGACGGTCTGGGATCTCTACTGCGGGATCGGCTCGATCGGCCTCTCGATGGCTCGGAACGCGCTCACTGTCTGGGGCGTCGACATCTCCGAGGAGTCGGTGGCGTGTGCGCTCGAGAACGCCGACCTGAACGGAATCGCGAACGCCGCGTTCTACGCTGGTGACGTCGGGCAGGCCATCGAGCAGCTCCAGGAGCGGTCGGGCGCACCGGACGTCGTCGTCGTCGACCCGCCGCGCGCCGGGCTGTCCAGCAAGGCAGTAAGGCGACTCGGCAGGATCGAGGCGCCACGCATCGTCTACGTCTCCTGTAACCCGACGACGCTGGCCGGCAACGTCAAGCAGCTCGCGGCGGACTGGGACTACGAGCTGCGGCGGGGTCGCCCGGTCGACATGTTCCCGCACACGCCGCATGTAGAGACCGTGGCGCTGCTCGAACGGCCGTAAGACCTTTGTAAAGAAGGATTGTTTCACCCTCCGAAACGGGCATTGCGTTAGACATGGGAACGAGATTCGCCGCCGCGCTCGCTTTGGCGCTTGCAGCGCTCCCTTCAGCCTCGGCTGCCGACCGCGTCGTCACGATCGCGAGCATCGGCTTCGTCCCGGCGGACGTGACCGTTGCGGCCGGCGATTCCGTGACATGGCGCAACAGCGACACGAAGCTCCACCAGGTGAACTTCGACAAGGCGCCGTGCAACCTGATGATCGCGGCGGGCGCGAGCGGGTCCTGCACGTTCCGCGCGGGCGGGAAGTTCAACTACCGCGACGCGAGCATGCCGGGAGGCAGCTTCCGCGGCTCGGTGACGGTCACCGGGCCGAAGACCTCGGTGACGCTCGCCGCCTCGCGCCGGGTTGCCCCTTTCTCCGCGCCGGTGACGCTCGCAGGGGTCATCTCGAGCCAGCAGACCGGCGAGTCGGTGGCCGTCTCCGCGCAGGAGTGCGGCAAAACTGCCTTCACGCAGTTGGGAAGCGCCACGACCACCGCCGGAGGCAATTGGACCTTCACCGTGAAGCCGGGACTCAACACGGTCTACCGCGCGCGCTGGCGGACGAACGACAGTGCAACGGTGACCGTGAAGGTGACCCCGAAGATCCGTCTTACGCGGCTCCGATCGCGCTTCACGGTGCGCATCAGCGCCACGCACGGATTCATTGGCAAGGCCGTGCTCTTCCAGCGCTACCGCGCCGCCGACCGACGTTGGCTGAGGCTCAAGCGCGTCACGCTCGGTGCCGTGAAGCCGCCCGTCGCGGGGACTGTCGTCACGTCGGCGAGCTTCCGCAGCCGTGTACGCCTCGGGTGGCGGCTGCGCGTCGTGTTGCCGCAGCCGCAGGCGGGGACCTGCTACCTGTCCGTGGCGAGCAACACGCTCAGGATTCGCTAGCCGCCTGCTCTCGGCGCCAGCGCTGAAACTCCCGCCAGAGCAGATCCGCGTTCGGGACCAGGAACGCAAAAGCGAGGCCGGGCAGCGCCGGCAGTCCGGCCACGTCCCACGTCACCGCCAGCCACATCGTCGCGCCCAGCGACAGCGTCAGCGCGACCCACGTCCAGCCGACGCGGAGGTTCCAGCGCGCTGCCGCGGCGAGAAACAACGCGAAGAAGAGCAGGTCGGGGAGGCCGAGGTTGGCCGAGGTCTCGCTGCCCGGCGAGGGAAACGCGAAGGAGAAGACGTCGAAGATCTGCGGCTGCTCCTCGACGATGTGCCGCGTCGGCCCCCGCCAGACGGAGAACGAGTCGACGATCGGTATGACGCACGCCACGAGCGCGACCCAGAGGACGCTCTCGAAGAAGCCGAGGAACCAGAAGGCGAACGTCGTCATCAGCGCGAGCTTCGAGAAATTCGCGAGCCCTTCGAGATCCGCGGCCTGAAGGGCTACGGTCAGGGCGAGAAGCACGACGGCGGCCAACCAGAGGCCGTTCACTCGGCGAAGAGGAAGCGCAAGCCAGACGAGCGCGAACACGGCCGGCATGAGACAGAGGCCGAGGAACGCGATCTCCCACGACCTCGAGAGGTCGACGAGGCGATCCGTGTACGCGTAGTACGCGCCGAGAGCGACGGCGAGCGCCGCAAACGCCGCGACGCGTCGCGGCTCTAGTAGGGCGGAAGCTCGGCCCACCACGGGCCGAGCGTCTTCAGCGCCTGCCAAAAGCGTGTCTTCGCTGCCTGCTCGTCGAGCGAGGCGTCGATGTCGGGGACGTAGAGAGCCTGCACCGTCGGGGTCCACTGCTGGAGCTCACCCGAGGTGGCTTCCAGCTCCGCGGCGAGGGGGAAATCGAGTCCATTGAGGAACGAGAGGGCCTCTTCGCCCATGACCACGACGAGCTTGGGTTGCACGATGTGCAGCTCGCGGGTCAGCCATGCGGCGGCCTGCTCCTCGTCGCCGCCGTCGAACTTGAAGCAGTTCGTGCCGTAGACGGCCATGGGGTCGACGTGCAAGCGCTGAAGCGACTTGAGGATCGCCTGGCCGGCGCGCCCGAAGAAGGCGACTCCCTCCTGGATCTCCGAGTGCTGCGGCCGGAACTTGAGCAGCAGGATGTCCGCCAACGGATGACCCGACCCGAGGGCAGGCACGCGGCCCTCTTCGGACCGCGTGATCTCGTCACCGAGCTCGTTGATCTCGGTGATCGCCTTCTGGAGGTAGCGCTCTTGGATTTCGTCGGTCGGCACTGGCAACGGCGGCATGGGTCAGGTTCTCCCCTAGCGCACTCTTTCCTTGACCTGCGCCGACCATTTCAGAGCCTGGAGGTAGGCGAGCGAGCGTGGGCGGCGTAGTACCTCCGCGCTCCGGAGACTGACGAGAAACTCTTCGGGGTCGTGGAACGCGCGCATGCGCACACCACCGGTGCCGAGCCCTTGGAGCACATGCGCGTCGGACCCCGCGCCCATCGTCAGGTTGTACTTGCGGGCAAAGCGCTCCGCCTCGTCGTTGTATTGCTCGAAGAGCAACCGTGCGTTGTAGACCTCGAAGACGTCAATGTCGGCCAGGTGCCTGTGCAACGTCGCCGCGTCGGGAATCGCGTGCATCCGGTCGAACGGATGGGGGAGATAGACGAGTCCGCCCTGCTCGCGGATCGCCGTGATCGTGTCTTCGAACGAGAGACCCCGTGGAATCTCCTCATCGAGGAAGAGCCCGATCACCTCGCCCTGGCCGGCCGTCTTGATCTCCTCGCCCGGGATGACCGTCAGCTTGCGGTCGCGTCCGAGCTCGACGGCCTCGAGCGCGCCGCCGAAAGCGTTGTGGTCGGTGACCGCGATCGCTCCCAGCCCTTGTCGTTCGGCCTGGTCGAGCAGCTCGGCCGGCTCGACGAGACAGTCGTGGGACCACGAGGTGTGCGAGTGGAGGTCACAGAGGATCCACGGCCGATCCGACAGCGGGTCGGCTGATCTGGACTTCGCGCGCCGCCGCTCCGCCAGCCGCCGGTAGAGCTCGTCCAGCTCCTCGCCGAGCTCGGCGAAGCTTTGACCTTCCGCGTGCCGCCGTGACTCCGCCTGTGCGGTGGCTCGGAGCTCGTCGTTCT
Source organism: Gaiellaceae bacterium (assembly GCA_035641605.1). Taxonomy (GTDB): domain Bacteria; phylum Actinomycetota; class Thermoleophilia; order Gaiellales; family Gaiellaceae; genus JACDAN01. The sequence goes on from DASQTZ010000044.1 coordinate 5,728, forward strand.
CGGCGAGGCGGGCCAGGGCGGCCGCCGCGAGGGCCGGCTGCTCCCGCACGCCGGGAGGCGAGGCGACTGCCGCGCCCGCGGCCTGTGCCTCGAGCTCCAGGCGAGGGAGACCGGCGAGTCCGGGCACGAAGATCGCCGCCTCGTTGAGCAGCGGAGCGCGGAGCGCGCCCGAGAGCGCGGTACGAACGTGGGCTCGTTTCCTGAGCGACGGCGTGATCGAAGGCCGCCCCGACAGCGGCTTCGTACGGAGAAGGATGAGCTCCCAGTCGGGCAACTCTTTGAGAACTGAAAGGACGGCTCTGGTCAGCGGCCGCTCGCCGGTCCGCCACTCACAGACGACGAGCCGGCGTTTCGCCGCCGGGCTGAAGAGTTCCGTGTCGACTCCGAGCGGTACCGATCGGTACTCGCCCGGGAACCGCATCTCGGCCGCCTCCGCCGCAAGCGCGGACGTTGCCAGCAGCGCATCGATCCGCCCGAGTAGGCGCCTGCGCTGAGCGCGGCCCGGCGGATACCCGAGGCGGTCCGGCGAGAGGAAGGTCGCCACCGCGAGCGAGCGGGCATCCCGCAACGCGAGATAGGACAGGCTCGGCAAGCCCGGCTCGAACCCGTGGACGACGTCGTATTCGCCCCGAGCGAGCGCGAGCGCGAGGTTCGCCCGGACGCCGACAGGCAGACCGATCCTGCTTCGGCGCGAGATGGGGACGGCCGGCCCCAGCGCGATGACCTCACGTCTGGCGCCATCCTGAAGAGCACGCCGCCCGGCGAGCAGGTCGGCGGCACGATTCGACGGGGCGAGCACGCTGACCTCGTGTCCGAGGTTGCGAAGCGCCCCAGCCGCGCCCGCGACGTGCTCGTTGACGTCATGAGGCTGCGACCAGGAGAACGGCGTGACGAGGCAGATACGGAGCGTCACGGAGCCCGAGTCTAGCCCGGAAGCCGTGCACTCTTCTCCGAGCAGGCTGCGGACGGGAGGGCCGGCGCCGCACCGGCCCTCCCTTTATCTCTTCAGGCCTTCGCCTTGGCGCGCGAGGGCTTGCGCGCGTACTGCTTGATGAAGCGCTCGACGGCATCCCGCGCCTCGGCGTCGGGGATCTGCTTCGGCGGCGACTTCATCAGGTAGGCGCTCGGCGCCTCCAGCGCCCCGGAGATCCCGTTGTTCAGCGCCAGCTTCGCCAGCCTCACGGCGTCGATCACGATGCCGGCCGAATTCGGCGAGTCCCATACCTCGAGCTTCAACTCGAGATTGAGGGGCACGTTCCCGAAGGTCGTCCCTTCCATGCGGATGTACGCCCACTTCCGGTCCGTGAGCCACGGGACGTAGTCGGACGGCCCCACGTGGACGTTCTCCACGCCCAGGTCGTAGTCGAGCACCGACGTGACCGCGTTCGTCTTCGAGATCTTCTTGGACTCGAGCCGATCCCGCTCGAGCATGTTCAGGAAATCCGAGTTGCCGCCGACGTTGAGCTGCATCGTCCGGTCGAGTCGCACGCCCCGGTCGCGGAAGATCTGCGTCAAGGCGCGGTGTGTGATCGTCGCGCCGACCTGGGACTTGATGTCGTCGCCGATGATCGGCAGGCCGCGCTCCTCGAACTGCTTCTGGAAGTAGCCGCCCTTGGCGATGAAGACCGGCATGCAATTCACCATCGCGCAGCCGGCGTTCAGGATCTGCTCGGCGTACCACTTGGTCGCTTCCTCCGAGCCCACAGGAAGGAAGCTGACGACGACGTCGGTGCCGGTCTCCTGGAGGATGCGAACGACGTCGTCGGTGTCGCCGGGGGCCTTCTCGACGACCTCGGCGAGGTACTTGCCGATCCCGTCGTGCGTCATCCCGCGCGAGACCTTGACGCCGGTCTTCGGAACGTCGGCGAACTTGTAGGTGTCGTTGGGCCGCGCCCAGATCGCGTCCGAGAGGTCCTTGCCGACCTTGTCGGCGGTGACGTCGAACCCCGCGGTGAACTCGATGTCGCGGACGTGATAGCCCCCAAGATTCACGTGCATGAGACCGGGGACGAACTCGTCCTCCGGTGCGTCCTTGTAGTACTCGACGCCCTGCACGAGCGAGTTCGCGCAGTTCCCGACGCCGATGATCGCGACGCGGACGCTGTCTTCGCTGCGGGCTGAGCTTCCGTTTCTGGATGGCATGCGTTCCTTTCTCCTGCTTGGGACGGCGGCCCCGAGCCGCTCGCCCAGGATCTCGACGATCAAGTCGTTGGTGCTACGGCCGCGCTCGGCAGCCCTGGTCTCGAGCTTCTCCTTGAGCGCCGCCGGCATGCGCAGCAAGACATCGCCTTTGCCCTTCGGCGCGGCGCCCTTGCGGCCGCTGGGCTCGAAGGGCACGGCGAAACGCGACGCCAGGATCCCGACGGCGACGTCGTTGAGACTGCTGCCGGCGCGCGTGACTTCGGCGGCCAGTCGCTGTTTTAGTTCGCCCGGAACCCGGACGAGGACGTCTCTTCTGCTAGCACTCAAGTGCTAGCAAGCGTACCTCAGTACTGCTTCAGCTGTCGCCGGACGTGGTTGACGCGCTGGAAGACGGTCAGCCACGCCGTGACGTTGAGCAGGTAGACGGCCCAGGGCAAGAGCCCCCAGGGCGCCAGAAACAGTCCGCTGACGATCACGATCACCCGTTCCGCCCGACTGCCGATGCCGACATCACCCTTCAGGGTCAGAGCCTCAGCGCGGGCGCGTGTATAGCTGACTAGGAACGACCCGGCCAGTGCGGCGAAGGTGGCACCGAGCGCAATCTCGTTTCCGTCGCGCGTGAAGACCAGGCCGATGGCGCTGAGCATGACCGCCTCTCCGAGCCGATCCGTCGTCGAGTCGAGGAAGGCGCCGAACGGCGTCCCCTTGCCGCTCTGCCGGGCGAGCGCTCCGTCGAGGATGTCCAGCAGCGATCCGGCCCAGAAGAGCGTCGCCCCGGTCCAGAACCACAGCAGCTCGTTCCGGTCCTCAAAGTAGACGGCGACTGCGCCGGCGGCGCAGAGCGATAGCCCCAATGCGGTGAGCGCATCGGGCGTGATCCGGGTGCGTGCGAGGCCGACGATGGAGCGGGCGGCGACTCGCCGGACGCCCGTGGTGTAGCCCGCCTTGACTCGGGCCGCGCCGCCCTCGCGACCCACTTACGTGGTGCGGACGAGCGCCCGCTTCACCGTCCGGCCGTGAATCACTGCGGCCGCGACGAGCACCACGGCGATGCCGGCGGCGATGTCGAGCCAGAAGTGGTTGGCGGTTGCCATAACGGCGAACCACACCCACGCCGGCCAGATCAGCCAGAGCGCTTTCAGCCAGCTGCGGCGGACGAGGATCGCCAGCGTGACGCCGACGATCAGTGCATCGGCGGCGTGAAGGCTCGGCATCGCCGCGTACGGGTTGGAGGCCAGCTCGACCAGGGTCGAGCCATGGTTTGCGGTCCCGACGGCCGCGAGCGTGTCCACGAAGCCGAGCTCGGGGAAGTAGCGCGGCGGCGCGGTCGGGAGTAGCACGTACCCGACCAGCCCGATCACGTTCGCGAGCATCAGCAGGTTGCGGAAGCGGATGAAGTGGCTGTAGTGGCGGAAGTAGACCCAGAGCAGCGCCAGTCCGACGACGGCGAACTGCGACAGCCAGTAGGTCCACGACGTCAGGAGGCCGAGCAGGTGAAACGACTCGGTCCAGCTCTGGAGCGAGAGCTCCCAGAGTCCCGTCGCGCGCCGCTCGAAGTCGATCACGCCGCGCGCGTTCTCGAAGGCAACCGACGGGCTCCGGTCGGCGATCCCGCGCACGACCTGATAGGCGAGCACGAACCCGAACCAGATCAGGATCTGGCGGAAGAGGTCGAACCAGCCGCGCGGTAGGACGCGGCGTTCGGCGGCGGCGACCGAAGTCATGAACTGATTCTAAGCAGGCGCCCGGAGGCTGAGCATGGGAGTTACCCCCCGATCTGGCTCATCGAGCGTGATGCGCGGACGAAGCCGGGATCGTTGATCTTGTGCTTGAGCTCCTTGTGACGGATAGCCCAGCGGATTAATTCGGCCAGGTCGCCGTCTGTGGCTCCCTCGCGCAGCGGTGTCTTCAGATCCCACTCACGCCGGGAGAAGAGACAGGTACGAAGCTGGCCGTCGGCCGTCAGGCGGATCCGGTCGCACGACGAGCAGAACGGCTCCGAGACCGGGCTGACGAAACCGACCTCCCCGGCGCCGTCGGCGAACCGGAAGCGGCGCGCCGTCGACGACGCCTTGGCCGGGATCTCGACGAGCGGCCAGCGTTCCTCGATCAACGCGCGAATCTCCGCCCCAGTGAGCACGTCGTCGCCGTCCCACCGCTCGTCGGCGTCGAGCGGCATGAATTCGATGAAGCGGACGACGTACGGCTTCCGCCGGGCCAGCTCGGCGAGCGCGGGCACTTCCTCCTCGGTGAAACCGCGGATCGCGACGCAGTTCACCTTGATCGGCCGCAGCTCGCTGTAGCCCTCAGCAACCTCGAGCCCGGCGAGCACGCGGTCGAGCGCGTCGCGCCGCGTGATCTCCGCGAAGCGGACGTGCGAGAGCGAGTCGAGCGAGACGTTCAGACGCCTGAGCCCGGCCTCGACGAGGGGGCCAGCGAACCGATCGAGGAGCACACCGTTCGTGGTCAGCGAGAGATCGGCGACGCCCTCGATCCCGGCGAGCAGCGAAACGAGCTTCGGCAGCTCGCGGCGGGCGAGCGGCTCGCCGCCGGTGAGCCGCACCTCGTCGACCCCCATGGACGCGAGCACGTGGACAACCCGCGCGAGCTCCTCGAAGGTGAGGAGTTCCTCCCGTCCGAGCCACTCCAGTCCCTCTGCGGGCATGCAGTAGCGGCAACGGAAGTTGCACTTGTCCGTCACCGAGACGCGGACGCTTTTGATCTCGCGGCCCCAACTGTCGACGAGCGGCTGCACGGACGGAAGGGTACCCCGAGGTTTGCGCGCTGACCGGTCGCGAAACACTGCTCCCACAGACTCTCTCGGAAAGGAGAGACGCATGTCCGATTGGCAGCAAGAAGGTACGGAAGGCACAGAGCAAGAAGGCGGCCAGCAGGAAGGCGGCCAGGGAACTCAACAAGAGGGCGGTCAGGGCGGCCAGGAAGGCGGCCAGGGCGGCCAGGAAGGTGGAGGCGGCTCGGAGGAAATGCCGGGCGGCCAGACGAGTTAGCCAGAAAAGGGGCGCCGGGCTTTCGGCGTCCCCTCCTTTCCCGGGAAACGGAGATCGAGCGATGAGCGACGAACAAGACCTTCGGGAGGACACACCGCCCAAGCCGGACGACGAGACCTGGCAGATGGGCGACCCGCCCGAGGAAGGCAAGGAAGGCGAGCAACAAGATTCCGACTTCGAGGAGCGAGGTGGCCAGGGTGGCTGAGACCGAAACCCCGCGTGAAGACGAGTCGACTGAGACGCAGGACGAACCCGAGCCGTCTGCCGACCTCGACTGGGGCGACAACGAGCCGAGTCCACACCAAGGCGAAGAAGGACAGGAGGGCGAGGCATGAGCGAGCAAGAGGAACGCCGCGATGATCCGCTGCCCGATCCAGACGAGGACGACGTCGAGGTCGACACCGACATCGAGCGTCCAGTCGAGCCGGACCTGAGCCCTGGGAGGCTCGAGCCCGGCACCCCGGAGTCCCGGCCGGTCGATCCGCGCATCGGGCCGCCGATGATCGGTTGACCTCCTAGACTCGCCGCGTGGCGACCGCCGCGCTGATCCTCGTCGCGGCGGTCTGGGGCGTCACGTTCGTCCAGGTCAAGGACGCCGTCGAGCTGTATCCGCTCTTCGCGTTCCTGGCCGTCCGCTACTTGATCGCCTCCGCGGCGCTCGCGCCGACCGCGGCTCGGCGACTCCGCACCCTCGGGCGCGAAGGGCTGGTGGCCGGAGGAGTGCTGGGCGTGCTGATCGCGCTCGGGATCGGCCTGCAGACGGCGGGCCTCGAGCGGACGACGGTGACGAACACCGGCTTCATCACGGGGCTGTACGTCCTTTTCACGCCGCTGCTTGCACTCGCGCTCTTTCGCACGCGCATCCCGCGCGTGCTCTGGGCAGCTGTCGGCCTCGCGTTGATCGGCCTCGCGCTGCTCTCGGGAGTCCCTGAGGGCTCGGGCACCGGTGACCTGCTCGTCCTCCTGAGCACCGTCGCGCAGGCGCTGCAGATCGTGATGGTCGAGCGGTACGCGAATCGGTTCGACGTGTTCGCGCTCACTTTCGTCGAGGTGGCCACGGCCTGCGTGGCGTTCGGAGCGATCTCAGTGGCGCTTGGCGACCTCTCCGTTCCGCATGGAACGACCGTCTGGGCGGCGTTGCTCGTGACCGGACTTTTTGCGGTCGCGTTCGCGATGCTCGTCCAGATCTGGGCGCAACGGCGGGTCAGCGCGACGCGGATCGCGATCATCTTTTCCCTCGAGACGGTGTTTGCCGGGCTGGCCGGCTATCTCTTCGCCGGTGACCGAATCGGTGTGGTCGGCTTTGCCGGCTGCGCTGCGATCTTCGCCGGCATCGTCATCGCCGAGTCGGCGGCCGCTGCGACGCTCAGGCGTTTCGCCTCGCCGGGCGTACGATCGGCCGCGTGAACGGCTGCGTGCGGACCGTCCTCGGGGACGTGGAACCCAGTGCAATCGGGCCGACGTATTGCCACGAGCACCTGATGACACGACCCGCCGCCCGGTTGGCGACGATCTTCGCCTGTACGACCGCGCCGAAGTCGTGAAAGCCGACACGTCTTCCGGCGGAGCCACGGTCGCTGAGGAACTGCTGCGCGCTTCAGCCGCAGCGCAACGCGAAAGCGGGGCGCCGATCACGACGCACACCACTGCGGGCACGCCCGGTTACCGCTACATCATCGACCGGTTTCTGCGGCACCTTCGGCCCGCCGGCCTCGAACAGGATGCGGTGCGAGCGCTCGTCGTCGACAATTCGGCACGATTTCTTCGCTGGGGATGAGCGAGCGGTTGCTGTTCATCGGCGTCTCGACCTCGGGGTCGAGCATCTTCGAGCTCTTCCCCCGCTGGGCCGAGATCCTGGAGATCGAAGCACGAGTCGAGGGCTACGACATCGCCCTCGGCGCGCCGCCTGAAGCCTTCCGCGCCGCTGTCGAGCACATCGCCGGCGACCCTGCCGCACGCGGCGCCCTGGTCACGACGCACAAGGTCGACGTCTACCGCCACGCAAGCGGGCTCTTCGACGACTTGGACACGAACGCCCGCTTATGCCGTGAGGTCTCCTGCATCTCCAAGCGCGCCGGTTCGCTCGTCGGGCACGCGAAGGATCCGATCACCGCAGGCCGGGCGCTCGGTGAGTTCATGGCGCCGGGCCACTGGGCGAGCGGAGCGCACGGGCTCTGTCTCGGCGCCGGTGGCGCCGGGACGGCGATCGCGGTGCACCTCGCCGGCGGCGGGGAGCCGCCAGAGCGACTCGTCGTCACCGATACCGACGCCGGCCGGCTCGACACCCTTCGTACGGTCGTCGGCGAGCTCAGGTCGCGCGCCGACGTCCGCCTAGAGCACGTCCGCTCCTCGGACGAGACCGACGCGCTGCTCGGGCAGCTTCCGCCCCGCTCTCTCGTCGTGAACGCCACCGGTCTTGGGAAGGACGCTCCGGGCTCGCCGATCTCGGACGACGCAACATTTCCGGAGCGTGGTGTGATCTGGGAGCTCAACTACCGCGGCGAGCTTCGCTTCCTGCGGCGGGCGTTGCACCAGCAGGAGGCGCGCCGCCTTGAGATCCACGACGGCTGGCGGTACTTCCTCCACGGCTGGAGCGAGGTCATCGCCGAGGTGTTCCACCTCGAACTCACGCCCGAGCGGTTCGAACTTCTCGCGGCAGCCGCCGAGCCGCAGCGGCCGGTTCCCGCTTGACAGGAGCGCGCGACCTCTCATACGGTCGTCCTGTACGGACAGGATGCCCGACGCGAGCAACATCGTTCTGCCCGCCGTAGCGATCGATCGCCGGTCGCCGATCCCGTTCTACTTCCAGCTCACCGAGCTGCTGACGAGGGAGATCGAGACCGGGCGGTGGGCTGTGGGCGAGCGGCTTCCCTCGGAGCCTGCGATCTGCGAGCAGTTCGGTGTCTCACGGACCACGGTCCGGCAGGCTCTTATGGCGCTCGAGTCGGAAGGCCTCATCCGACGGGAGAAAGGCCGCGGCACGTTCGTGGCGGAGCAGGAGTCCGGCGGCTGGTTGCTCCAGTCCTCGCACGGCTTCTACGAGGAAGCGGAGCGGGCCGGGCATGCAGTCCAGTCGCGCGTGCTGGGCCGTAAGGTCGAGGCGCTCCCGGTCTGGGCATCCGAGTCGCTTCGCCTGCAGCCGGGAAGCGAAGGCGTGACCGTCGAGCGCCTTCGGTGGATCGACGAGCACCTCGTCATGTACGTGATCAGCCACTTCCCGGCGACGGTCGCCGAGGCGCTGCTCCACGCCGATCTCGAAACAGGTTCGCTCTACCGGGTCCTGGAGGATCACCAGGGCTTGGTCGTCGCAGGCGGGCGCCGCGTGGTCGCGGCGACGAGAGCGGACCATAAGCTGGCCGAGCTGCTCGAGGTCGACCCCGGCTCGCCGCTTCTCTGTGTCGAGGCGGTGTCGTGGGACAACGGCTTGCAGCCGTTCGAGTGCTACCGAGCCTGGCACCGCGCCGACCGGACCAAGATCGAGGTGCGTGTTGTGCATCAGGAGACGGCCGCGAAGGTCGGCCTCGGTCTCGACGAGTTGCGGACGATCGGCGGGTAATGCGCTCGGCGATCGTCACCGGCGCAACGAGCGGAATAGGCCGAGCAGCAACGATGGCGCTCGCCGGCGCCGGGTGGTGGGTCCTTGCCTCGGGGCGCGACGGGGTCCGCGGTGAGGAGGTCGGACGGCAGCTGGGCGACGCAGGCGACTTCGTGGCCGGCGATCTCACGGAGGCTGGCATGCCGGAGAGGCTGGTGGAGCGGACGGGCCCGAGGGCGCCGCTCGGCCTGCTCGTGAACTGCGCCGGGGCGCACTTCCTCGCGACGCTTCCGAACACTCGCCCGGAGCAGTGGGACGATTTGATGGCGCTCAACCTTCGCGCGGCTGCCCTGATGGCGCGGGCGGCTATCCCCCCGATGCAAGCCGCGGGCGGCGGCGTGGTGATCAATGTCTCGAGCGAAGCGGGGATCGCAGCCGTGCCCGGCCAGGTCGCTTACAACGTGTCCAAGGCCGCGCTCCTGATGCTCACTCAGTCGATCGCCGTCGACCATGCGAACGACGGGATCCGCGCGGTCTCGATCTGTCCGGGCACAACGAGGACGGCGCTCGTCGAAGACGCGATCGCATCGGCTCCGGACCCGCGGGCCCACGAGCAGTGGCTCGCCTCGGCGCGGCCCGCAAAGCGCCTGGGCAAACCGGAGGAGATCGCAGCGGCGATCGTCTTCGCGGCGAGCGACGAGGTCTCGTACATGACCGGCTCGCATCTCGTGATCGACGGCGGCTACACGGCGATGTAGTCATGGCAGAGGCAACGACGACGGCGGAGACGCCGAGGAGGTGGAGGATGAAGCGACGGAGGATCGGGCTCGTGCTCGCCGCGTTGCTCGTCGGGCTGCTGGCCGCATCGTGCGGCGGCGACGACGATGGTGGTGGGGCGGCCGAGCAGGAGATTACGATCGGCTGGACGCCGCCGGACATCACCGGCGTGTTCAAGACCGCAACGAATTTCTTCGAAAGGGCCGCGAAGGACGCGAACGCGGCCGGCTTCAACGTCAAGGTCGAGAGCCGCTCGCCGGCTACACACACGGCCTTCGCCGACCAGTTGGCGATCATCGAGGACTACATCTCCCGCGGAGTCGACGTGATCGCGATCTCCCCGGCAGACACCGAGGCGGTCAAGCCCGCGATTCGTAACGCGAACGAGGCGGGCATCCCCGTGATCATGGTCAACCTCCTCGAGCCGCAGGAAGACATCGAGGTCGCGAGCTACATCGGCTTCGACAACTCCGAGGCGGCATCGGTCTCGGCCTACAGCGTCCTCGACTACTACGGTGGTCCGGGCGTTCTCGGCAGCGGCCCGAAGCTCGAGGCCGGGGCCGACCAGTTCCTCGATCTCGAGTGGTGGGAGAAGACGTACGCCGACGCCGACAAGGCGACGCCGAAAGCGAACGGCGTAGTTATCGAAGGCATCGCGGGGACGTTCTTCTCACAGGAGCGCCTCGACGGCTTCAACGAGGTGATCACCAACTACCCGGGGATCAAGATCCTGGGCAAGCCGATCGCGGCTGACTGGAACCGCGAGAAGGGGATCAAGGCGGCCGAGACCTTCTACTCCCGGTTCAACCCGTCCCAGCTGGATTTCGTCTGGGCAGCGTCGAACGAGATGGGACTGGGCGCGATGATCACGGCCGAGCGGAAGGGGATCCTCGATTCGACGGGCGGGAAAACACCCGCGCCAGACAGCAAGGTGTCGATCTTCACCAACGACGTCACACCCGAGTCGACCGACCGCATCCGGCAGGGCAAGCTGATCGCGGAGACGCACCACGGGTTCCCGGAGTGGGGCTGGTTCGGCACGGAGTACGCCGTCCGGCTCGCCTGCGGCCTCGACGTTCCGAAGACGAAGGACATCCGGCCCCGGACCGTCTGGCAGGGGAACGCCGAGCAGTTCTATCCGACTCCAAAGCTCCCGGAAATCGACTGGGAAGGCATCAAGTCTGACTGCAAGGGCGACGAGGATTAGCGATCCACTACTGCGCCTTGAAGGCGTCAGCAAGGCGTATCCGGGCGCGCAGGCCCTCGCCGGCGTCGACTTCGAAGTCAACGCCGGCGAGGTCCACGCCCTGCTCGGGGAGAACGGCGCGGGCAAGTCCACGCTGATGAAGGTGATCGCAGGCTCGGTGACCCCGGACACGGGGCAGATGACCGTCGGCGGTGTGGAAGTTCCGTTCGGCTCGCCCGAGGAGGCGCGTTCGCGGGGGATCGGGATCGTCTATCAGGAGCTGAGCCTGGTGCCGCAGCTCTCGATCGCCGAGAACGTCTTCCTCGGGCGCTGGCACGGTCCCCGCGGGCTCGTCGACTGGTCGGCGGTGAACGAGGCCGCCCGCGAGCCACTCCGGCGGATCGGGTTCGACGTCGATCCACGGCGCCACGTGCGCGACCTGGGCATGGCCGAGCGCCAGCTGGTCGAGATCGCGAAGGCGCTTTCCTCCGAGATTCGGATCCTCCTCCTCGACGAGCCGACGTCAGCGCTCTCGGACCGTGAGGCGCACCGGCTGTTCGAGATCATTCGCGACCTCACGCGCTCCGGTGTCGCCGTCGTCTACGTCTCCCACCGGCTGCCCGAAGTCCTCGGGATCGCCCGTCGCGTCACTGTCCTCCGTGACGGGGAGAAGATCGAGACGGTCTCGGCCGCGGAGGTGGACGAAGGAAAGCTGGCGCGAACGATGGTCGGTCACGCGTTGGCGAGCGAGCTCGAACAGGCGGCCACGCCGGCCGAGACGGAAGAGCGACCGGTAATCCTGCGGACAGAAGGGCTCGCCCGCCCGCCGCGGTTGAAACCGGTTGACCTCGAGCTGCGACCCGGAGAGATCGTCGGCGTGTTCGGCCTCGTCGGGGCCGGACGGACAAGGCTCGCAAGGACGCTGTTCGGACTGGAGCCGGCAACGGAGGGGACGCTGGAGATCGACGGCCGCGAGCGCACGATCCGCTCGCCGGCGACGGCAATCGCCGCGGGGCTCGGGTATCTCGGCGAGGACCGCGCGATGGGGGTCGTCCCACGCCTTCCGGTCGCCGCCAACATCACCCTGGCCTCGTTGGGCCGCGTCTCCGTGGGCCCGGTGCTCAACTTCGGCCGTGAGAACGGCGTCGCCGCGCGCTACGCGAAGGAGCTGGGGATCCGCACGACCATCGACCGCCTCGCCGGCACCCTGTCGGGCGGGAATCAGCAGAAGGCCGTCCTCGCCCGATGGCTGTGCTCCAACGCCAGAGTCTTGATTCTCGACGACCCGACACGCGGAATCGACGTGGGCGCCAAGGACGAGGTCTTCCGCCTCGTTCGGCGGCTCGCGGAGGAGGGAGTCGCCGTGCTCTACCTGACGTCGGAGATTCGCGAGGCTCGCTCTCTCGCCGGCCGAGTCCTCGTCATGGCGGACGGCCGGATCGCTGCGTCGTTCGCTCCCGACGCGACGGAGGAGGAGATCATGACCGCAGCGGGAGGCGTCGTTGTCTGAGGCCGAGACGGTTCAACCGGGGGGAGGCGGCCTCTCGCGGGCGCGGACGCTCGTCGCCCGCCTCTTGACGACGGCAGGAGGACGAGGGGGCGCACTCATCATCCTGCTCGCGCTGGTCGTCGCCTTCTCCCTCGCTGCGGACAACTTCCTCACGGTCGACAACCTCCGCAACATCTTGCGCCAGTACTCGGTGCCCGCGATTCTCGCGGTCGGGCAGACGGTCGTGATCGTCTCCGCCGGGATCGACCTCTCGGTCGCCTCGACGGCGGCGCTCTCGGGGTCGGTGATGGGCGTGATGTACGCGCACGAGGGGTATCCCGAACCGGTCGCACTGCTGATGGGCCTTGCCGCTGGTTTCGCGGTCGGCGCGATCAACGGGTTCGTGATCACCAAGTGGCGCGTGCCGGACTTCATCGCCACGCTCGGGGCTTTCACTGCCGTCAGGGGAGTCGCGCTGCTCGTGACGGACGGGTTGCCCGTGCCCGACTATACGAAGGCGCAGGAGGGTCGAACGGTGCCGGAGACCGTCACGACGCTCGGAGCGGACTCGGTGTTCGGAATCCCGCTCATCGCCGTCGTCGCCGGTGCTTGTGCCCTGATCGGCTGGTTCATCCTTTCGCGGACGACGTTGGGCCGGTCCGCGTACGCGATCGGCGGGAACCGAGAGGCCGCGCGCGTCTCTGGGATCCGGGTCGAGCGCGTGAAGTGGTCGATCTACATCTTCTCCGGCTTGATGGCGGCGATCGCCGGCTTCATGCTCACCGGCCGGCAGGGGAGCGCGAACGCGCTGATGGGTGAGGGGATGGAGCTGCAGTCGATCGCGGCGGTCGTCGTCGGCGGAACCAACCTCTTCGGCGGCGAGGGGACGATCGGCGGGACGATCATCGGCGTCTTGATCATTGGAGTCCTGAACAACGGCCTCAACATCCTGGGGGTCGCGGACTTCTGGCAGAGAGTGGTGAACGGTTCGATCATCGTCGCCGTCGTGGCGCTGGACCAGTGGCGACGGCGGGCAGCCGCGGCGAGGGAGGCATGAGCGCGCCGCTCGGGGTCGCCGTCGTGGGGACGGGACGCGCCGGGATGGTGCACGCCCGGAACTTCGCGTTCGGCGTCGTCGGGGCGCAACTGGTTGCGCTGGCCGACCCGAGCGAGGCGGCGTTGGCAGCTGCCGCTGTGGAAACGGGTTGCGAGAGGACCTACGCCGACCCGCGCGACGCGATCGCCGACGGCGCCGTGGAGGCGGTCGTGATCGCTTCGCCGACGTTCACGCACGCCGAGCTCACGGTCGCGGCGCTGGCCGCCGGAAAGCACGTCCTCTGCGAGAAGCCGCTCGCGTCGACCCTTGACGAGGCGGTGACGATCGCAGGTGCCGCCGCGGCGTCCGACGCCGTGTTCCTCATGGCGTTCATGCGCCGCTTCGACGCGACGTGGAGCTCCGTCGCGGAGCGCGTCACGGCCGGCGAGATCGGAGAGCCGCTATTCGTGCGGTCGACCGGACGTGGCCCCGGTCTACCGCCCGAGTGGGCTCTCGACCCCAGCAGGTCCGGCGGACTGATCGCGGAGGTGAACTCGCACGACATCGACAGCATCCGCTGGTTTTCCGGCCAGGAGTTCAACGGCGTTTACGCCGTCGGACGGGCGGCCAAGCGACCCGACCTCGCCGAGCGCTACGCGGGCTTCGTCGACCTCGTCCTGGCGACCTTCGAGCTCTCGGGCGGCGCCCTCGGAGAGGTCGATGGAGCGTGTCCGGCCGACTACGGGTACGACGCCCGAGTCGAGATCTACGGCAGCGAGGGCGTCGCTTTCGCGGGCGATCCTCGGCGTGGATCCGCGCTCCTCATCCGCCGCGGGGAGGCGGTCGCCGAGCCGGTCCGTGGCTGGCGCGACCTCTTCGCCGCCGCCTACCGCGCCGAGGATGCCCACCTCGTCGCCGTCGCGCGAGGGGAGGACGAGCCGCGGACGAGCGTCGACGACGGCGTTCGCGCCCTCGAGGCTGTGTTCGCGGTCAACCGGTCGCTTGCGGAGGGCGCGCCGGTCACCCTCGCACGCGTCGCGGCCGCATGAGAGCCGTCCGCGTCGGGACGGCCGCAGGGGCCGAGCTCATCGAGACCGACCGGCCGTCGCCGGAGGAGGGCGAGGCACTGGTGCGCGTCCAGGCTGCGGCGATCTGCGCGACGGATCGCAAGCTTGCCGCGCGCGGCGCTCGAGCACCGGTCATCCTTGGCCATGAGCTCGCCGGGCGGCTGGAGGACGGGCGGGTCGTCGGCGTTCACCCCGACGTCGGGTGCGGGACCTGCCGTTTCTGCCGCGCGGGCTTCGAGAACCGCTGCGCCGACCGCGTTTCGATCGGCATCGACCGGGACGGCGGCCTCGCGGAGTGGGTGGCCGTGCCGGAACGGCAAGCGCTTCCGCTCGACGGCGTTCCGCTGGAGGTCTCGCCGGTGCTCGAACCGCTCGCCTGCTGCCTGCACGCCGTCCGACTCCTCGACGTTCGGCCGGACGATCCCGCGCTCGTCGTCGGCGCCGGTGCGATGGGGATCCTCTCGATGTGGGCGCTCCAGCAAGCCGGCGCCCGGGTCGCGGTCTCCCAGCGCTCGCAGGAGCGGCGGGAGCTGGCCGCGGAGCTCGGCGCCGACTCGGTTCTCGGCCCGGACGAGAGCGCTGAAGTCGCTCTGGGTGAACCGCCGAGGGTCGCGATCGTGACGGCTCCTGGAGCGGAGCCTCTTGTCTGGGCGCTGGAAGCCGTAGCGACGGGCGGAGCCGTCCATGCCTTCGCCGGGACGCCGAGCGGCGCGCGCGTGGACGCGAACGTCGTCCACTACCGGCACCTCAGGCTCATGGGGAGCACGGGCTCGGCCCTGTCCGACTATAAGCGGGCGGTCGAGCTCGTCGCGGGCGGCCGCATCCAGCTCGATCGCCTGCCGAGGACGACCGTCTCTCTCGACGAGGTGCCGAAGATCTTGCTCGGTGAGCGGACCGCGCCGGGCCTCAAGGTCACCGTCGACGTAGGAGGGGCGAGCGGGTGACGAACGTGGAGCCGTTCACGACGCTGCTGGATCTGACGTCCGGCCGCCTCGACCCGGAGCTCGACATCACCGAACGGCGCCTATCAGACATGGTGGGCATGTACCTCGAAGGCTCCGAGCTGGAGGGCGATCCGTTGATCTACCGCGTCTACGGCATCCCGGTCCCGCCGACGACGGGAAACGTCCTCAGCTCGACGACGGTGATCGAGCCCGGCACGATCGGACGCGAGTACTTCATGACGAAAGGGCACTTCCACGAGGTCCGCGACCGCGCGGAGATCTACGTCGGGCTCGCAGGGGAGGGCCGCCTGCTGATGGCTACCGCGGATGGGGAACACGTGGTCGAGTCCATGCGCCGTGGGACGGTCAACTACGTCCCGGGAGACTGGGCGCACCGCAGTATCAATGTCGGCGACGAGCCGCTCGTGTTCTTCGCCGCGTACGTCGGAGACGCTGGGCACGACTACGCGACGATCGAGGAGGAGGGCTTTCCGGTCCTGCTCGTGAAGGGCGACGAAGGCCCGGAGGTCGTCGCGAATCCTCGCTATCCCCGGGGCTGATGCCGGTCTTCGTCGGCTGCGACCTCGGCACGATGGGGACGAAGGCCGCCGTCGTAGACGAGGAAGGCCAGATCGTCGGTGACCACTTCGAGGAGGTGCAGCTTCGCTCGCCTGCACCGGGTCACGTGGAGCAGGACCTCGATGAGATCGAGGCCTCGGCTCATCGGGCGATCCGCGCGGCGCTTGACCGCTCGGGGCGCGCCGCCGAGGTCGCCGGTGTCGCGTTCTCGGGACAGATGTCGGGGATCGGGTCGATCGACGATCGCTTCGAGCCGGCAGCGCATTTCGACTCCTGGCTCGACACGCGCTGCGAGCCGCAGATCGTCCGGATGCAGGAGGCGAGCGATCTCGTCACGCGGCTCTCGGGCTGCCCGCCAACGTACTCGCACGGGCCGAAGATCCTCTGGTGGCGGGACGAGCGGCCCGAGGACTTCGCGCGCATCGCGCGGTTCGTCGTTCCCGGCGCCTACGTGGCGGCGCGCCTGGGCGGTCTGAGGCTCGACGACGCCTTCGTCGACCGCACGTACATCCACTTCTCGAACCTCTCCGACACGGCGGCCTCCAGCTGGTCGCCGGAGCTCCTCGACGCGTTCGGCGTCGACGACTCGAAGCTGCCGCGGATCGTCGGTCCGCTGGACATCGTCGCTGAGGTGACCGCCGAGGTAGCGGACCGGACAGGCCTGCCGGCGGGGACGCCCGTGGCCGCCGGCGCCGGCGATCAGGCCGCGGCGTCACTGGGCGCCGCGGTCGTCAATCCCGGCCAGGCCTTCGACTCAGCCGGGACCGCGAGCGTCTTCGCGATGTGCGTTGGAAGCTTCTCGCCGGATCTCAGGCAGAAGACGCTGCTGGCCTCCCACTCGGCCGTCGACGGTGTCTTCATCGCGCTCGCGTTCATCAACGGGGGCGGTCTGGCGCTCCGCTGGTTCCGCGACCAGCTGGCTCCCGAACTGGCTAGCGCGCCCGATGCGTACGCGTTGCTGGACGGCTGGGCGGTAGCGATCGAGCCGGGTGCCGGGGGCTTGCTGTGGTATCCGCACGTGCAAGGAGGCGTACTGCCGCCCAATCCACATGCTCGCGGCGCCTGGGTCGGGCTAACCTCGGCCCACACGCGCGGCCATCTCTTCCGCGCCGTTCTCGAAGGAATCGCGTTCGAGTACGCGCACTGGGCCGCGCTGGCGCCCGTCGAGCTGGGAGAAGCGCGGGCGCTCGGCGGCGGTGCCGGATCGGAGCTGTGGAACCAGATCAAGGCGGACGTGCTCGGGATCGACTGGGTCCCGATGGTGCGGCAGGAGTGCGGCGTCCTCGGCGACGCCCTGATCGCGGCCGCCGCCACCGGCCACGTGAAGGACCTGGCCGCGACGGCAACGCAATGGCAGGAGACCTCCGAGCCGGTTCGCCCCGATCCGGAGCGGCAGCGCACCTACGCGCGGCTTGCCGAGGCGTACCGGCGCCTCGGCGAGCAGCTCCACCCGGTGTTCGAGCAGCTCGGGAGCAGGCCTGGGTGACAAGGGTCGCCGTCACGCCGCGCTCGTTGCGTCAGACGCCCGGAGCGCATCTCGACCGGCTCCACGCCGAGGTGGACGTCCGTTTCCCCGACCTGGACCGCCCGCTCGACGAGGACGAGATGGTGGAGCTCGTACGTGACTGCGCCGGTCTGATCGTCGGCGTCGATCCCGTGACGCCCCGCGTCCTCGAGGCCGGGCCGCTGCGCGTCGTCGTCAAGTACGGCAGCGGCATGGACAACATCGATGTCGAGGCAGCCCGGTCGCTGGGGGTGCAGGTCAGCTCGACGCCGGGGACGAATGCTCGCTCGGTCGCCGAGCTCGCGATTGCCCTGCTGCTGACGCTCGCGCGCAACGTGGCGCTGCACGACCGCGGCGTCCGCGCTGGGTCGTGGCGCCGGTTCACGGGTGTCGAGCTCGCAGGGAA
The DNA here is from genome assembly GCA_035641605.1 of Gaiellaceae bacterium. GTDB lineage: Bacteria > Actinomycetota > Thermoleophilia > Gaiellales > Gaiellaceae > JACDAN01. Next base: position 23,401 of record DASQTZ010000044.1, read on the forward strand.
GCAGCTGGGCATCGTGGGGTATGGCGCGATCGGCCGGGAGGTGGCTCGGATCGCCCGGGGCCTCGACATGAACGTGGTCGCGCACGATCCGCTCGTCGAGGAGGCCGACGTTGACCTCGTGCCACTCGACGAGCTTTACGCCGCGAGCGACGTGGTCTCGCTCCACCTTCCCCTGACCGACGAAACGCGAGGCCTTGTCGGCGCCCGCGAGCTCGCGGTGATGAAGCCGACCGCCTTCTTGATCAACACGGCGCGGGGCGGACTCGTCGACGAGTCCGCGCTCGCCGACGCGCTTCGCTCGGGTCGTCTCGCGGGCGCGGCTCTCGACGGCTTCGAGGTGGAGCCGCTCGGCGACTCGCCGCTGCGGCAACTCGAGAACGTCGTGTTCAGCCCCCACGCCGGCGCGTCCACCTACGACGCCGTCCTGCGCACCGCCGCCCAGGCCGTGGACCAGCTGCTCGCCGACCTGTGAACCCGCTCGGAATCCACGCGCCGGAGGTCGACGCAGCGATGACCCGTCGAGTGCTCGGGCGGCCTCCGACCGAGCGCGGACGGCTCGTCGCGGCCCTCCGCCGGCTCGCCGAGCGTGCCCAGCGCGGCGGCGTGACGATCGGCGTGGAGGCGTGAACCGTTACGAGAGCAACCTCGTCAACACTGCCGAGCAGGCGCTCGCGCTCGTCGACGAGGTTGGCGCTCCCACCTCGTCGTCCATCTCGACGCCCTACCACATGAACATCGAGGAGACCAACCTCGCCGATCCCGTTCGACAGTGCGGCGATCGGCTCGGCTACGTCCACATCGGCGACAGCCACCGCGGCTATCTCGGCACCGGAACAGTCGCCTTCGACGAGCTCTTCCGTGCGCTCGCCGAGATCGGCTATCGCGGCCCGCTGACGCTCGAGAGCTTCTCGACCGCCGTCATCTCCGAGCGCTTCGCGACGGCGCTCGCCGTGTGGTGCGACCCGTGGGAGGACGGGCGTGACCTCGCAGGGCACGCGCGGCGGTTCATCGTCGATCAGCTGAGCGCGGCGACAAAGGCGTGAGCTCGGCGCCCGATCTCCTCGTGGTCACCGGTCGCGACCAGCTCGGGCGGCGCCAGCCTCGACCCGGCGTAGACGGCGATGGCCCCGGCCTCGAGGAAGGCGCGGGCGTTCTCCACCGTCACCCCGCCCGAGGGGACAAAGGCGGCGTCCGGGAAGGGGCCGCGGAGGTCGCGGAGATAGCCGGGCCCGCCGATCCCGGCAGGGAACAGCTTCACGGCGCTCGTCCCGGCCTTCAGCGCCGTGTCGACCTCGGTCGGTGTCAGCGCTCCCAGGAACACCGGCACCTCTGCCTCGCGCGCGACAAGGGCGACATCCTCGACGCAGGCCGGCGAGACGAGGAACCGCGCTCCCGCCGACAAGGCGTCCCGCGCCTGGCGCTCGTCCCGCACCGTTCCCGCACCGACGAGCGCGCCGGAGCCGGCCACGGCCTCGATCGCCGCGAGCACGTCGGGGATCGTGAATGTGAACTCGATCGCACGGATCCCGGCGCCGGCGAGCGTCGCCGCGAGCCGCACCGGATCCGCGACGCGCTCCCCACGGATCACGGCGACGGCGCGATCGCTGCGAATCGCGTCCAGGACGTCCACGGGCGGGCCAACCTACCAGGGAGGAAGCGATGAAAACGACGATCTTCGAGCTCAGGTCGGGCCAGGTCGCGACGAACGTGCAGGACGACCCGGCGTGGCAGCCGTTCGAGGAGTACGACGGCAAGCCTCTCGAACGCGTTCGGGTGCAGGACCTAGTCGAGCCGCTGGGCGCGCTCGTCCAGCTCGTCGAGATCGCCGCCGGCGGCAGGTTCGCAATGCATTCGAGTCCGGACCTCGCGTTCTGCCAGGTCGTCCGCGGGCGCGGCAAGCTCGGGTTGCCGGACGGGCGGGAGCTCGACTACCTGGCGCCGGAGCTGTACGTCTTCCTGCCCGGGACGCTCCACGACTGGCACGACGTCGAGGAGGACACGCTCCTCTCCGTCTGCCTCGTGCGTCAGTCCAGCTGAGCGGAGCGCCGCGCTCGAGCTCGGGCTTCGACCTCTCTGATGAACGGGGTCTTCAGCTCGGTATAGACCTCACGCGGGTGCCCCTCGGCCGCCAGCCGCCGCTTGAACTCCTCGTAGCGCCGCCGCTCTTCGGGGTCGGACCGGAGCGCGTCGCGAAAGGTGAGCTGCCGCTCCCAGTGGTCGCCGCCGTGCTCGACCACGTGGACGTTGTAGGTGTGCGGCTGCTTGCGGAAGAAGAGTCGGCCCGGGAGACCGTGCTCGCCGAGGTACTCGTACCCGAGTTCCTGCATCCCCGCGATCTGCACGTCGGTGAGTTCGAGCTCCCCGAGCCCGACGAGGATGTCCACGATCGGCTTGGCGGAAAGCCCGGGAACGGAGGTCGACCCGATGTGCTCGATTGCGACGGCCCGCCGGTCGAACACACGGATCAGCTTGGCGCGCTCGGTCTCGAAGAGCGACCCCCAGCTCGGATCGTGGTCCGAGAGCTCTACGCGCTCAGAAAGTCCACTCACCGTTTTCCTGTACCACCTCGCCGTCGCATTCGATCCGGCCGCCATTCCGAAGGTCCTTGACCATGTCCCAGTGGACGCTCGACTGGTTCTTGCCGCCGATCGTCGGCAGGCCGGCGCCGATCGCGAGGTGGATCGTCCCGTAGATCTTCTCGTCGAAGAGCGTGTTCTTCATGTAGCGCTGGATCCCGGGGTTGCAGCCGATTCCGAATTCGCCGAGGACGCGCGAGCCCTCGTCCCGGTCGAGCTTTGTGAGCAGGGCCTCTTCATTCGAGGATGCCGTGGCCTCGACAACCTTGCCGTCTCGATAGACCATGCGGACGTTCTCGACGAAGTCCGGCTCCTGGTAGGCCGGGTACTCCGTAAAGGCGACGACGCCTTCGGTCGAGTCCTCGACGGGGCTGTAGTAGACCTCGCCGCCCGGGAGGTTCGCGTGCCCGTCGTCGATCTCGCCGTCCCGCCCCTGGAGGCTGAAGCGGAGGTCGGTTTCGGCGCCGACGATACGGACCTCTTCGGCCCGGTCGAAGCGGTCGCGGATGCGCTTCATCTTCTCGCCCTCGGCGTCCCAGTCGAGGAGGACGGCGCCGTAGAGGAAGTCCTCGAACGCCTTCAGCCCCATGCCGGCCTCCTGCGCGAGCGCGGGGCAGGGGAACCGGCAGGTGACCCACGGAATCTCCAGCCGCAAACGTCGGGCGAGGAACTCGGCCTGGCCCTTCGACATGAGGTCGAACCGCTCGGAGGGAAGGTCGGCGCCTTCGCGGGGGTTCTCGGGGGCGCCCAGCAGCATCCAGGCGTCGACGGTGTCCCACACGTGCTTGTCGGCCGGCGCCGGCTTGTCGAGCAACTCGAGCGGCGCTTCTTCGGCCCAGAGCATCCGGAAGGGCAGCTGTTCCATCGCGTAGCTGAATCGCACCAGGGGGTAGGCGCCGCGGCGCGCGATCAGGCGCACGACCTCCTCGAGCAGCGGACGCGCGGCGGGCTGGGCGACGACGAGCACCTGCCACCCCGGCTGGACGTCGATCGAGCGCTCGACGATCAGACGGGCGTACTGCTGGACGCGCGGATCAACCAACGGCGTGCGTCAGCCTACAGGAGGAAAAACTTGCTACGATCCGGCTTAGATTTTATCGGTATGCAGCACCTAAATCGTGGAACCTTGGTCCTGAAAGGAAGTAACCATGGCAAAGACGATCGGCATCGATCTTGGTACGACCAACTCCTGCATGGCGGTACTGGAGGGCGGTGACCCGACCGTCGTCCCGAACGCCGAGGGCGGGCGCACCACACCGTCTGTCGTCGCGTTCACGGGGGATGGTGAGCGCCTCGTCGGCCCGCCGGCCAAGCGCCAGCAGGTAACGAACCCGCAGAACACGATCTTCTCGATCAAGCGCTTCATGGGGCGCAAGTACTCGGAGGTCTCCGAGGAGATGAAGATCGTCCCATACGAGGTCAGCGAGGGACCGAACGGCGACGTTCGGGTCAACGCGGCGGGCAAGGAGTACGCGCCGCCGGAGATCTCCGCGATGATCCTCCAGAAGCTGAAGGCCGACGCCGAGGCCTACCTCGGCGAGGCGGTGACCGACGCCGTCATCACCGTGCCGGCCTACTTCAACAATGCGCAGCGCGAGGCGACGAAGGACTCCGGCAAGGTTGCCGGACTCAACGTGGTCCGGATCATCAACGAGCCGACCGCGGCCGCGCTCGCCTACGGGCTCGAGAAGGAGCACGACCAGACGATCCTCGTGTGGGACCTCGGCGGCGGGACCTTCGACGTCTCGATCCTCGAGCTCGGTGAGGGCGTCTTCGAGGTCAAGGCCACAAACGGCGACAACCACCTCGGCGGCGACAACTTCGACAAGGCGATCGTCGACTGGATGGTCGCCGAGTTCAAGAAGGGCCAAGGGATAGACCTGGCTGCCGACAAGATGGCGCTCCAGCGCCTCTACGAGGCGGCCGAGAAGGCGAAGATCGAGCTCTCCTCGACGATGACGACGCAGATCAACCTTCCGTTCGTCACGGCGACGCCGGAGGGCCCGAAGCACCTCGACCTTCAGCTCACGCGCGCGAAGTTGAACGAGCTGACCGCCGACCTGCTCCAGCGCACCGTCGAGCCGACCAAGCTGTGCCTGAGCGACGCCGGCCTCGAGCCGAAGGACATCGACCACGTGGTCCTCGTCGGCGGCATGACGCGAATGCCGGCGGTCGTCGACAAGGTCAAGGAGCTCGTCGGGAAGGATCCGCACAAGGGCGTCAACCCGGACGAGGTCGTCGCCGTCGGCGCTGCGATCCAGGCCGGTGTCCTCAAGGGCGAGGTCAAGGACATTCTTCTGCTCGACGTGACGCCGCTGTCGCTGGGCATCGAGACCAAGGGCGGCGTCTTCACGAGGCTGATCGAGCGCAACACGACAATCCCGACGAAGAAGTCGGAGACGTTCACGACTGCCGAGGACAACCAGCCCTCGGTCGAGGTGCACGTGCTCCAGGGCGAGTCGGAGATGGCGCTCTACAACAAGACGCTCGGCAAGTTCCAGCTCGTCGGCATTCCGCCGGCACCGCGGGGCATGCCGCAGATCGAGGTCGGCTTCGACATCGACGCGAACGGGATCATCCACGTCTCCGCAAAGGACCTCGGGACCGGCAACGAGCAGAAGATCCGGATCGAGGGCGGCTCGGGCCTCAAGGAGGAAGAGGTGGAGCAGATGATCCGCGAGGCGGAGGCGCACGCGGACGAGGCGCGCAGGCTGCGCGAGCTCGCCGATGCGCGGAACGCCGCGGAGTCGCTCGCCTACCAGACCGAGCGCACGCTCAAGGAGAACCGAGAGAAGCTCGACGAGTCGGATGCCTCGACGATCGAGGGCCGCGTGATGGAGCTGAAGGGCGTGCTCGAGTCGGACAACGTCGCCGAGATCCGCGCGAAGACCGAGGCGCTCCAGGAGGCCTCGCAGAAGCTGGCCGAGGCCGTCTACGCCCAGGCGACCGCGACCGCGCAGGCTGGTGGTGACGGCGCGCCGACTTCGGATGAGGAAGTCGTCGAAGAGGCCGACTACGAGGTCATCGACGAAGAGGAAGCGAAGACGTCGTAATGCCGGAGGAAGTCGAGAACACCGAGCAGGTCGAGGAGGTCGACGAGCTCGAAGCGCTGCGAAAGGAGCGGGACGAGCTCGTGGACACCGTCCAGCGAATCCAGGCGGAGTTCGACAACTACCGCAAGCGGGCGGCGCGCGACCAGCAGAGCCTGGTCGCGCGCGCCCACGAGCGGCTGGTGAAGGAGCTCCTGCCGGTGCTCGACGATCTCGAGCGGGCGCTCGAGGCCGCGGAGGCGCACGAGGAGGCGAAGCTGGAGGACGGGGTGGCGCTCGTCGCGCGCTCGCTTGCCGGCGTGCTTCGCAAGGAAGGCCTCGAAGAGGTCCCAACCGACGGGAAGTTCGATCCTCACGTCCACGAGGCGCTGCTCTCGCAACCGTCCGAGGTGGACGAGGGCAGTGTGATCGAGGTGCTGCAGAAGGGCTACCGGCTCGGCGACCGGGTGATCAGGCCAGCCCGGGTGGTGATCTCGAGTGGCAGCGACTAAGGACCTCTACGGCGCGCTCGGCGTCTCCAAGGGCGCGTCCGCGGACGAGATCAAGAAGGCGTACCGCAAGCTCGCCCGGGAGTACCACCCAGACAAGAACCCGGGCGACGCCGCCGCGGAGGAGCGCTTCAAAGAGGTGCAGCACGCCTACGACGTGCTCTCGGACGCCGAGAAGCGCAAGCAGTACGACGCTTTCGGCAGCGCCGACGGACGGCGGGGCTTCGATCCGCGCGGCGGCGGATTCAACTACGCGGGCGACTTCAACATCGGCGACCTCGGAGATCTCGGCGACATCTTCGGCGGGATCTTCGGACGCGGTCGCGGGGCGCGCCAGCAGACCAGAGCGCAGTCCGGCGCCGATCTCGAAGTCGAGGTCAGCCTCTCCTTCGAAGACTCGCTGAAGGGCATCGAGACCCGGATTCCGGTCGAGGTCGAGACGGCCTGCAGCGAGTGCGGCGGCTCGGGAGCCAAGCCCGGCACGTCGCCGAAGGTCTGCCCGGAATGCCGCGGCCGCGGCGTGATCTCGGAGAGCCAGGGCTTGTTCGCCCTCTCGCAGCCGTGTCCACGCTGCCGGGGGAACGGGACCGTGATCGAGGATCCGTGTCCGCGGTGCCGCGGGACCGGCCGCGAGCGCCGGACGAGGCGCTATTCGGTGAAGATTCCGCCCGGCGTCAAGGACGGCACACGGATCAAGTTGAAGGGCAAGGGCGAGTCAGGGGTCGCCGGTGGCCCGCCCGGCGACCTCCACGTCGTCACCCGTGTGGCCGAGTCGCCGATCTACGAGCGGCGCGGCGCCGACCTCGTTGTCGACGTGCCGGTGTCGCTGGCGGACGCGGCGCTCGGTACCGAAGTCGATGTGCCGACGCCTGACGGCGCAGTCTCGATGAAGGTGCCCGCGGGCTCCGAGCACGGCAAGCTCCTGCGGATCAAGGGCCGCGGCGCGCCGAAGCTCAAGGGTGGCAAGGGGGACGTGCTCGCGCGCCTGCGGCTCGAGGTGCCGAAGAAGCTGAACAAGAAGCAGCGCGAGCTCTACGAGCAGCTGAGGAACGTCTCGTGATGGACGACAAGGGGCGGTACATGATCAGCGTCGCCGCCGAGCTCGTCGGCATGCACCCGCAGACGCTCCGGATCTACGAACAGAAGGGGCTTGTGCAGCCGACGCGCACCGCCGGGAACACACGGCTCTACTCCGAGCGCGATCTCGAGCGCCTGCGTTTGATCCAGCGGCTGACGACCGAGCTGGGGCTCAACCTCGCCGGCGTCGAGATGGTGCTCAGGCTCGAAGATCAGATGAATCGTATGCAGCGCCGGATGGAGCGGATGGAGCGCGAGATGCGCGAGCGTATGCGCGACATCGAGAAGCAGTACAAGCGCGAGCTCGTGCTCTGGAAGGAGCCGACGCTGCCGGTCCGGAGGCGTCACTAATGGACTTCAACAAGCTGACTCTGAAGAGCCAGGAGGCCGTCGGCGCCGCGCAGGAGCTGGCGCGCCGAATGGGCAACCCGGAGGTCTATCCGGAACACCTGCTGCTCGCCCTGCTCGACCAGGAGCTTCCGCAGCAGCTCGTCCCCGACACGGCCGAGCTCCGCGTCGAAGCCGAGACGACGCTTCGCGGCAAGCCCGCCGTCCAGGGCGGCGCGCAGCAGCCCCGTGTGTCCGCCGGTTTCTCGCGGGTGCTGGATCAGGCTTTCGACGAGGCGCGCCAACTCGAGGACGACTACGTCTCGACCGAGCATCTGCTGCTCGCGCTCGACGTCGTGCCCCGCGACGAGCTGCTCGCCAAGCTTCAGCAGGTCCGGGGCGGCCAACGCGTGACGAGCCAGGATCCCGAAGGCACATACCAGGCGCTCGAGAAGTTCGGTCGCGACCTGACCGAGCTCGCGGAGCAGGGCAAACTCGACCCGGTCATCGGCCGCGACGAGGAGATCCGGCGCGTGATCCAGGTCCTCTCGCGCCGCACGAAGAACAACCCGGTGCTGATCGGCGATCCGGGTGTCGGCAAGACCGCGATCGCCGAAGGGCTCGCGCAGCGAATCGTCGCCGGCGACGTTCCGGAAGGACTGAAGGGCAAGCGGGTCTGGGCGCTCGACATCGGCGCGCTGCTCGCGGGCTCGAAGTACCGGGGTGAGTTCGAGGAGCGACTCAAGGCGGTCCTAACCGAGATCCGCAACGCCGAGGGCCAGATCGTCCTCTTCATCGACGAGCTGCACACGATCGTCGGCGCCGGCGCGGCCGAAGGTGCGGTCGACGCCGCGAACATGCTCAAGCCGATGCTGGCCCGCGGCGAGCTGCGCGCGATCGGCGCGACGACGCTGGACGAGTACCGAAAGCACGTCGAGAAGGACGCGGCGCTCGAGCGGCGCTTCCAGCCGATCTTCGTCGGCGAGCCGTCCGTCGCCGACACGATCGCGATCCTGCGCGGCCTCAAGGAGCGCTACGAGGCGCACCACGGCGTCCGGATCCGCGACGCAGCGCTGGTCGCGGCGGCTGTGCTCTCCGACCGCTATATCTCGGACCGCCAGTTGCCCGACAAGGCAATCGATCTCGTCGACGAGGCCGCCTCACGCCTTCGGATGGAGATCGACTCGTCGCCGATCGAGCTCGACGAGGCCGAGCGGCGCGTGCGCCAGCTCGAGATCGAGCTCGCGGCGATGGGCAAGGAGTCGAAGGAGGTGCGCGAGCCCGTCGAGCGCGAGCTCGCCGAGGCGCAGGAGCGCCGCACTGAGCTCGCCGCCCGCTGGGCGACCGAGAAGCAAGCGCTCGAGCGCGTCAAGGAAGTCATGTCGCAGATCGAGGCGCTCCGGCATGAGGCGGAGCGGGCCGAGCGCAGCGGCGATCTCCAGCGCGTCGCCGAGATCCGCTACGGCGAGTTGCCGCAGCTCGAGAAGGAGCTCGCGGCGCGCGACGGCGCCGTGGTCGACAACCCGATGGTCAAGGAGGAGGTCGACGAGGACGACGTGGCCGCTGTGGTTGCCCGCTGGACAGGGATCCCGGTCGACAGGCTGCTCGAGGGCGAGACCGAAAAGCTGATCCACATGGAGGACCGGCTGCACGAGCGTGTCGTCGGCCAGGACGAGGCCGTCTCGGCCGTGGCCAATGCGCTCAGGCGCGCCCGCTCAGGGCTGCAGGATCCGAACCGGCCGATTGGCTCGTTCGTCTTCCTCGGCCCGACCGGCGTGGGAAAGACCGAGCTCGCCCGCGCGCTCGCCGAGTTCATGTTCGACGACGAACGGGCCATGGTCCGGCTCGACATGTCCGAGTACCAGGAGCGGCACACGGTGGCTCGGCTCGTCGGCGCCCCGCCTGGCTACGTCGGCTTCGAAGAGGGGGGACAGCTGACGGAGGCCGTGCGCCGGCGGCCCTACTCCGTCGTTCTCCTCGACGAGATCGAGAAGGCGCACATGGAGGTCTTCGACGTGCTCCTCCAGATCCTCGACGATGGGCGGCTGACCGACGGCCAGGGCCGAACGGTCGACTTCCGCAACACCGTGATCATCATGACCTCGAACCTGCGCTCCGCCGAGGCGATGCGCGACGTCTTCCGGCCCGAGTTTCTGAACCGGATCGACGAGGTGGTCGAGTTTCAGCCTCTTTCCAAGGAACAGCTCGCCGAGATTGTCGAGCTTCAGCTGCGGCGGCTGCGCGAGCGGCTGGCAGAGCGCGGCCTCGGCCTCGAGCTGACCGATGCCGCGAAGGAGCAGCTCGTCGAGGCGGGGTGGGATCCGACCTACGGCGCGCGACCGCTCAAGCGCGCGATCCAGCGCCTGATCGAGAATCCGCTCGCACTGCGGCTGCTCGAGGGCGAGTTCGGCGAGGGCGACACGGTGCGCGTCGATGTCAAGGATGGCGAGCTCGCGTTCGCGAGGCCCGCCGCAGCCGAGCCGGCCGCCGCCTGAGATGTAGCTCTACTCGACCCGCACCGTGCCTACCATGAAGGGTGCGTGCGGTTGGCAGTAGTAGTGGTACGTCCCGGGCTGTCGGAAGGTGTAGTCGAACGTCTGCCCGCGCCGCGAGAGCGACTTGTTGAAGCGTCCGTTCGGCCGGAGGCGGCCGAGCGAGTCCGTCGACGTCACCGTGTGGAAGACGTTGTCGCCGTTGACCCACCGGACAGACTGGCCGGCCCGGATCTGAACCTCTCGCGGACTGAAGGCGAAGGGATGCTCGGGGTCCCCGGGTACCGAGACGAGCCTGACCTCGGCGGCCCTGGGACCCCTTACGTTTTTGAGCAGCTGGGCGGTATCGTCCGCACAAAGCTGCGATCGACGCCTGGCCTGGACGCATCGAGCGAAACCGCGAGGTGCCAGAAGCCAGCTTCACCGCGCTTGCCGCCGCGCCCCTTGGCGTAGCTCGTCGCCTTGAGCCGCTGGAAGTAGGTGAAGTCGGCGTGACCTTGGTCCTCGCGGCAGAACCGACCGCGCTTGGCGATGCCGAGGTGGCGGAGCGCTGTTGCCTTCCCAGGGTCGGCCTTGTCGAACTGGAGCCAGATGAGGACATCACCGTTCACCCAGCGGTAATGCCTTGGGGCGGTCTGGCGGCCCCGGAGCGGGTTGTCGTTGAAGAACGCTGCCAGTCGCCTGATCTCAGCGCGCGTGAGGCGGTGCTGTCCGGGTCCCTGGAAGTCGGGGCGCGGCACGCTGGATCCGCAGGCCGGCCCGGGTGTCGGCGAGAACGCATAGTCGACGCCCGGCACGACCTTTCCGGACGAGGAGTCGAACTCGTCGACTGCGACCCAGAGCAGCCAGTAGCCTTGGTTCCAACCGGGCGGCCCGCCGTGGCCAGCCCCATAGCTTGGAGAGTTGAGCCGGTGGTAGTGCGTGAAGCCGCCGGTGGCGCCGCGCGGTTGAGCCTCGGCGCAGAACGTGCCCTTGACGGACATGCCGACGTACCGCAAGGCCCGCGCCTCAGCGACCCGCGGCCGGTCGAACTGGACGAACATCGAGACGTTCTCGTTCACCCACCTGTATTGCCTCGGCGCGACCTGACCGCCGGTGAAGGGGTTGTCGGTGAACAGGCCGAAGAGCGACTGGATGTGGCCTGCCGGAGTGGTCGGTCGTGCGGTGGTCTGAGCTTTTGCACTTGCGAGCAGACCGGCGAGGACGAAAGCGATGAACGCGGCGGCAGTGATCCGGCTGAGCCTCATGAGCTATCCCCTCCAGGCGACGGGTCGCGGGTCCTTTCACCTGGTCCGTACGCGACGGCGGAGCGGTGTGGATCCCTCGTCTAGCGGCCGGCGCGCCAGCGAAGGACCGGCTGGCCATTGGGCCGCTTGCTGCCCCTTGGCTGTTCGATGAGACGCGCTTCCTGGTAGACCGGTCCCGCCCGGTTCGCCTCGAAGAGGATGAGGCCGAAGCCGCTCGAGTCGATCGGGAGCACGCCGACGAGCCGCGTTTTGCCCCCGCTCGTCAGCCAGAAGTGGTATGCGCGACCACGGCGAGGCTGGGGCAGGCGGGCCGCCATGGCAACGACGTGCGGCATGTCGGCGCGACTGAAGACCTTGCCGTACGCACGGGAGTCGGAGCCTTGGGGGGGTAGGAGGACGGCCTTCCTCGTCTCCCGGGAGTCGACGACCTCCAAGACGAGCTCCTGCTGGACCTGAAGGCGCGCGATGCGCGCGCGAAGGTCGCGCTCCTGGGAGAGGGCGTCGTCGAGCCGCGCGTCCCAGGCGGCGAACAGGGCGGCCAACACGACGCTGATAAGCGCGAGCGCCGCGCTCGGTCGCCACGACCAGTGGCGCGCATCGACGCGTTCATCCGGCGCGAGCTGACCGAGGAGTCGGGCCTTGAGTCCTGCCGGCGGTCGCAGGGGCGAAACGGCGCCCAGCGCCAGCGGCAACTTGTGCGCGGTCTCCACGAGCCCGGCAGCGAGGGCCCGGCACTCGTCGCAGGTCTCCAGATGGCGCACGACCGCCACGCGTTCGTCCTCCTGGAGCGCGCCGAGGGCGTACGCCTCCAATAGCTCCCGCTCCGTGTGGCTGCCGCGCTCCGTCATCCTCGTCGCTCGGAAACTTCTCCCTCGAGGAGTTCTACGAAGGGTCCGTCTGTCAAGGATGCCCGGAGCTTCTGGAGACCGAGGCGGGTGCGCTTCTTGACGGTGCCCAAGGGACAGCCGAGCTTCTGTGCGATCTCTGATTGCGTCAGCCCTCCGAAGTACGCGAGCACGAGCACGCGACGCTGCTCCTCGGGAAGCTCTCGGACCGCATCGAGGAGTCCCCGCCGGCGGTCGTGCAACCACGTCGCCTCTTCGACGTCGGCGTCGGGGTCTTCGGCGCCCGCTAAGAGCGCGTCGATCGTGGCGAGGGTGTCGTGGCTTCTCCCGCGATGCCTGATCTCGTCGACGATACGGTGGCGCGCGATCGCCATGATCCACCCAGCGACTGAGCCTCGTGTTTCGTCGAACTGGGCCGCACGCTGCCAGATGCGGACGAATACGTCCTGAGCAACCTCCTCTGCCGGTCCGCGCCCGAGCGCGTGCGCTGCGAACGCGTAGACGTCGCGCGCGTAACGGTCGTAGAGGGCGCCGAAGGCCGCGAGGTCGCCCCCGGCCACCCGACCGATGAGGGCGGCCTCACCGGCTGCGCCCTGGCTGCGATCCTCCACGCCTGTTCGCTCTGACGCCGATAGTGGCCTTCCGGTTAGACGCGCGACAGTGTGAGACACGGAGGCTGGTGCTAGACGGCGGAGTCGAGGATCTCGCCGCGCTCGAGGTCAGGAGGCGCGCCGTACACGAAGACGAGGAGCTCCTCGTCAGTCTCGTTGACGCTCTGGAGCGGCGTTCCGGCCTCGAGGTGGACGATGCTTCCCTGGCCGACCTGGTGGCGCTCCGGCGGATCGCCGAGATGCATCGTCAGCGTGCCGCGGACGACCACGAACGTCTCCTCCTGGACGGGTTCTCGATGGCGGCGCCCTTTTGCGCCGGGCTCGTATCGCCAGAGGCTCCCGCGGGAGTGCTCGAGGCCGGCGCGCTCGGTCAGCCCCGCGACGTGGCGCTTGGCCTCGCCGGGCTCGGACGGACGTGTCTCCCAGTCGAGGTTGCCGGGTCGAATGACGGTGTACGCCACGAAGTCGAGTCTAGGGGAAGGCGTTGAGGCCAAATTTCGTCTGGAAAAACGCGGCTGATCTCCGCGTCTAGTCGATAGTGAGAGACGGAACTGGGAGGTTGGTTTCGATGCGGAAGAACATCATCTGGGGTGCCGTCGTCCTCGCGCTGGTCGGACTCGCCGCCTGATCGGGCTCGTCGCGCTCGAGGGACGACGGCTCGCGGCCCGCAGCGCCCTCGGAGCCGGCGGTGGGGAGGGCTGGCTCTCCGAGAAGGCGAAGCGCGGTTAGCGTGCCCACGTGGAGAGTCGGGGCCAGAGAAGCCTGCCGCCGCCTGCGTCGCCGGCAGAGCGGACCGCCGGGCAGCTCGTCGGCGAGGCGATGCGGCTCTACGGGCGGCGCTTCTGGCTGGCGCTTCTCCTCGGCGTGCCCCCGACACTGGCCGGGATCGTGCTCGCCGCGGCCGTGGATGCCGGCGCAACCCGCACGGCCCGACTGACACTTGCGCTCGCCGTCGGGGCTCCGGCTGTGAGCGTGTCGTACGTGGGCGCCTCGTTGCTCGCCGTGGGCGGACGTCCGGCCGCGCGGACAATCGTGGTTGCCTTCGTGGCCGCCCTCCTCGTATTGCTGCCCGTGCCTTTCCTCGGCACCCTGCTGGTCTTGCCGGCACTCGCGTGGTTCGCTCTCTTCGGACTGGCCGTGCCCGCAGCTCTCGCCGAGGGGCTAGAGCTCAGAGACGCACTCGGCCGCGCACAGCAACTCGGCCGCGCCGACTTCGTCCACGCGCTCGGCTCTCTCGCCGCGGCGGCGATCATCGTCTTCGTCAGCGCCGGCGTGCTCCGGTTTCTGCTGGTGCAATTCGGCGAGACCGCGGCCGGGGTTGCCGCCTTCATCGCAATCCTGCTGCTGTCGCCGCTGATGCTGTTCGCGGCCGCCCTTCTGTACTTCGATCAAGCGGCGAGACTCTCTCCGGGCCCACGCCGTGAAGGCCTGACGACGCCGCGCGCACGCCGCACGAAATAGAGTCAGCCGCGAGCGAAGAAAGGAGCCACGCATGCCGACCTACATCCTCCTCTCCAACCTGACGGCGCAGGGCGTCCAAACCCTCAAGTCGAACCCCGAACGCCTCCGGGAGGTCAACCGCGACGTCGAGGAGCTGGGCGCGAAGGTCCTGCACCAGTGGGCGACCCTGGGCCCCTTCGACTTCGTCAACGTCGTCGAAGCTCCCGACAACGCCACGATCGCGAGGGTCTCCGTCGCGCTCGGCGCACGGGGCAGCGCCAAGTTCCAGACCCTGAGCGCGCTCACGATCGACGAGTTTCTCGGCGCCGTGACGTAACCCAGGCACGGTTGTACGAGCTCAGCTTCGGCCAGTTTCTCCTCGTCGTGGCGTTCGCGGCCGCCGGCTCGATGCTCGTCTTCGCGCACGCCGACCGCCACGGCAACAAGCATGCGACCGCCTGGGGGGTTGCAACGTTTCTCGCGCTCGGCATCGCCATGCCCCTCTATTTCGTCCGCTACTGGCTCAGGACTCGGAGCCTACGGCGCTGAGGACCGCGTCCCAGGCGAGCTCGGACGCGACGACGCCGAGGCTCATGCTGGGCAGCTTGAGGTTCTTCACTTCGTTCGTCGAGACCGTGTAGAGCACATCGCCGTCGACGAGCGCGTGGAACGGCTGGATCGCGCGCGCGAGCGAGGTGTGTACCTGGACGCCGAGCTGCCTCAGCTCCCGACGAGTCAGCTCCTGGTTGGTGACGACGAGCGTCAGCGTCGTGTTGCCCGGCGCCGCTTGCGGCAACTGGGCCTCGAGGCCGTCGACGAGCGCGGTTCGCAGGTTGCGGTCGGCGTCGTAGTGGCCGCGGACGACGTTCCCTTCGCGGTCGACGATCGCCCCGAATGCGTTCACGACCGTGAAGACGGCGACCTTCGTCGGGCCGAGCTGCCGGAACGCGCCACCCTGACCGGCGAACTCACCCCCCTCGAGACCGAACGTCTTGCCGACCGTAACCGAGCGGCCGGCGCCGCACCGACCGAGCGGGAAGACGCCCTCACGCGCGGCGCGGAGCGCTTGCCGCCCGAGGTCTGCGTCCGGATAGACGGCGTTCTCGCGTCGCCCGAAGTCGTAGACGATCGCGCCCAGGACCAGTTCGACGTCCTCCCAGCCGACGGTGTAGCCGCGGATCGCCATCAACTCCGCCGCGACGCCGCAGGCCGCTTCGAGACCGTACAACGAGCCGCCGGCGAAGCAGACGGCATGCGCCCACTCGTAGTTGCCGAGCGTCCCAGGCGAACCCCCACGGATGTCGACGGAGCAGGCAGCGCCGCCGGGCGGCAGGTGGAAGACGGTGCAGCCGGTCGGCCCCTCCTCGTACTCGGCGATCCCGATCCGGAGGCCGGGGAAGTCGAAGTGCAGCTCCCCACTCATTCGGCGGCCACGGCCAGCTCGGCGGCGAGCTGCGCGTTCGCTGCGGCCAGCTCGCGGTTCACCGCGAGCGTCCGCCCGTCGCTCCGCTCGTGCAGCCGCGCGAGGACGAACGGCGTCACCTCCTGGCCACGGATGTGCTCGCTCTCGGCTTCGGCGAGCGCTTCCTCGATCAGCTCGTCCACGTCGAGGCTCTGGTCCGGCGGCCGCGTGAGCAGGACGCCGCAGCCAACCAGCTCCCAGTGAGCGCGGGCGATTCGCAGTGCCTCCTCGACCGAATCGACTCGCGCCGTTACCGGCGGGCCGCCGGCCGCGTCGTAGAACCGGGGCATCGTGTCGGTCCGCCAGCCGAGCACGGGCACGCTGAGCGCCTCGAGCATCTCCGCCGTCGCTTCAACGTCGAGCAGCGACTTCACGCCCGAGCTGACGACGACGACGGCCGAACGGAAGAGCGCAAGCAGGTCGGCCGAGATGTCGAGCCTTGGCCCGCGATGGATGCCGCCGATCCCGCCGGTGCCCATGAACTGGATTCCGACCTGTCGGCAGACGGCGAGCGTTCCGCCCACGGTCGTGGCGCCGGTCTCGCCTGACGCGACGCAGGCGGCGAGATCCCGTGGGCCGAGCTTGCGCACGTTCGCCGTGAAGCGTTCCAGCTCGTCGGCGGTCAGCCCGACCCTGATCTCGCCGTCGAGGACCCCGATCGTCGCCGGCACTGCGCCAGCGTCGCGGATCCGCCGCTCGCTCTCCAGCCCGACCGCCGCGCCCTCCCCCGGCGGGAAGCCGTGGGCGACGATCGTCGTCTCCAGCGCGACGACGGCTGCGGCCTCGCGCACCTCGTCGGCGACGCGGATCACGGCATCGTTCCGATGTTGGCCACACACCGGGCAGCCGCCTCCATCGCCAGCTCCGGCCCTCCGACCAGATAGCCCGCGCCGAGCGCATCGCCGGCGCCGGTCGTATCGACTACGTCACCGGGCACCGGGGCATAGTCCCGACCGTCGATCGTCGCGCCCCGCGCACCGCGTTTGACGATGCGCTTGTCGCTCGGCACCGGCAACTCGTCATGCTCGGCTTCGTTTCCGAAGACCACGTCCGGGCGGATCCGGAAGAAGCGCTCCGCCAGCCGCGCCGGTCCGAACTCCCGGATTACGTTGACCGACGAGAGGTCAACGCTGATGCGGGCCCCCGCGCCCCTGGCCAGATCCACCGCCCGCTCGGCGGCGGTACCGATCGGCTCACGCATCAGCGAATACCCGGAGAGGTGGATCGCGTCGCAGCCCTCGAACCACTCCGGCTCGAGCTCCTCCGCCGTCAGCTCCGGCGCGATACCACGGTCGGAGATCATCGTCCGGCTCCCGTCGAGATCGACGAGCGAAACGACGACCCCGTTCCTGCTCGTCGGGGGAGGGCCGAGCACCTTCACGGCCCGCCGGAGCAGGTCGGCCTCGGCGAGCTCACCCGCCGCGTCAGCTCCACGCTTGCCGATGAAGCGCGCCTCCGCGCCGAGCGCCGCAGCCCAGGCGGCGACGTTCGCCGCCTGCCCGCCGCCGCCGACACGGGTCTCGGCGCCCGTGTCGTCGCCCTCGGCGAGCGGCCGCGCCAGCTTGACCACTACGTCCAGGAGCAGATCACCGAGCGTGCAGACGACCATGCTTCAATGCTCCCATGGACGGCGAAGCTCGCGCCCGACGCCTGCGTTCGTTTCTCCTCGGCGGTCTCGTCGGCGCCTCAGCGGCACTCTCCGTGGCCCGCCGGCGGCACCGGAGGCGTCAGCGCAGCGCGACCGGGCTCGCGGCGTTCGAGGGTGCCCCCTGCTATCAGGAGCGGCTGGAAGAGCGCGAACGCCGCGTCTGATTCGGCAACTATCCTTCATCGAGGGATGCCGATCTACGAATACAAATGTCCGAGGGGACATGCGTTCGAGCTGTTCCACGGCATCTCCGAGCCGGCTCCGGAGGTCTGCCCGGTCTGCGGCGAAGGTCCCGTGACCCGCGTGCTCCATCCGGTCGCCGTCCACTTCAAAGGCTCGGGGTTCTACTCGACCGACTACGGCCGCAGGAGCCGCACATCGGCGCGCGACGGCGAAAAGCCGGAGAAGACGGATTCTGGCGGCGAGAAGAAGAAAGAGCCGGAGAAGAAGGCCGCCGCCGGCGACGCCTCCTAGGAGAGGGGGGTTCCCTTCAGGCACCCGGCGCCCGAGACCGGGCTCGGCGGCTGGATCGCCGAGCGGCTGGTGAACATCAGCAGCACGGACGCGTTGTCGTCTCCGTCCCCGGTGACGCCAAGGCGGCAGTAGATCGTCCGATCCTTCGAGGCTCGGAACCGGAGCCAGCCGAGCTGGAAGACCTGCGCCGTCGAGAGGTCGGTGGTCAGCGGGCTGACGAGCTCGTCCCCGATGAACGGCAGCCGTACGAAGGTTCCGACGCCGACCATCTTGCCGAGCGTCGCCTGGAGCACCTGCTGCTGGCGACCGACGCGGTTGAGGTCGCCTTCGGCCCGGTTCAGGTCGTTCCTGCGGATCCGCGCGTAGATCCGCGCGCGCTTGCCGTCCATGTGCTGCCTGCCCCGGCCGAACCGCCAGCCGCCCCAGCGCCGGCACTTGTCGGCGTTGCGGTATGGGCATTCGTACTTCGTCACCGCCGGTGACCGGACGTCGACCTCGATTCCGCCGAGCGCGTCGATCACGTCTTTGAACGACGTCATGTCGAGCAGGATGATGTGGTTGATCTCGAAGCCGAATGCCTCGCGGACCGTGCGGATCGCGAGCGACGGGCCACCGAGCGGCAGCGACGAGTTGATCTTCTCGTGGCCGTAGCCAGGCACGTCGACTTCGAGGTCGCGCGGGATCGAGAGGTAGGACATCCGGTGGTGGTCCGGGTCGGTTCGAATCAGCATGATCGTGTCGGCCAGGCGGTTGCCGCGGCGCGTCGGATGGGTCGAATGGTCGCTGCCGAGGACCAGGATCGTGCTCGGGTTCGAGAACATCAGGCCGTCCTGGGGCGCGAGTTGGGCCTTGGCCGCCGGCGACAGGCGCTCGTTTGCCTTCTGGACGCCGCTGCGGACCGCGAGGTACCCCGCCACCGTCCAGCCGACCAGCAGCAGGATCAGGAGGATGACGGTGAGGAAGGCGATCCGACCCGGTCCCCAGCGGCGCTCTCGTTTGAGCGGGCCGGGCCCGCGGTAGTGCTCCGGGGGCCGACTCTCTTCGGCCGGGCGCTTGGGGATGGGTCGCGGCCGTCTCGTGAGGGTTGGGACGCCGCCCTTGGCCCGGCCGCCCCTGTAGACGCGATACGGCTTGTCGGCCCGGGCCATCCGGCGGGGTATCGTAGCCGCCGCTCGTGAGCGCCCAACGCGCCATCGGGGTCGACGTCGGCGGCACGAAGATCCTCGCCGG
>DASQTZ010000045.1:0-5660 GCA_035641605.1 Gaiellaceae bacterium
GTAGAGGTCCGCGAGCGGCAAGTCGCGTCGGTCTGTTCGCAGCGTAGCGTCGAGTGCCAGGAGGGCGGCGGCAGGATCCGACGGGTGCGCGGATGCGCAGGGCTCGTTCGCGAAGACCGCGTGCTCGCGGTGCACTCCGTCCCGGGCAAAGCAGCGGTCGCCGCCGTGGAGCCAGCACGGGTACTTGAGCCGCCAGTACCAGCAGCGCGTCGCCTGGAGGAGGTTGCCGCCGATCGTGCCCATCGCGCGGAGCTGCGGCGATGCCGCGAGCCGGCAGGCCTCGCGCAGCGCGTGCGGGGCCTGCTCGTTCGTCTCGAGCTCGCGGAGCGTCGTCCCCGCGCCGATCCGCGTGCCGTCGACCCCCTTCGGCACGACCGCGCGCACGTCGACGAGCGTCGTCGCGTCGACGATCCGGTCGCGGACGAGCGGCACGAGCTCCGTGCCACCCGCAAGCGGCACCGAGCCGTCGACCAGGGCGGCCTTCGCCGCCCCGAGAGAGTCAGGCCGCAGGAGCTCCAACGCGCTCCGTGCCTCGCTCTCGCGCCTCGCGGAGCGCCCGCAACATCTCCTCACGGCTAATCGGCAGCGAACGGACGTCGGCGCCCGTCGCGTCGCGGATCGCGTTTGCGATCGCGGCCGCGGTCGGGATGATCGGCGGCTCCCCGAGCCCCTTGGAGCCCAGGTTCGTGAGATGCGTGTCGGGCTCGTCGACGAGATCGGTCACGATCACTGGGACGTCCGCGAACGTCGGAAGCTTGTAGGCATCGAGCGTCTGGGTCAGGATCGTCCCGGTTGCCGGGTCGAGCAGCCGCTCCTCGGAAAGTGTGTGCCCGAGCCCCTGGATGATCCCGCCCTCGACCTGGCTCGAGGCCCCGAGCGGGTTGATGACGCGGCCGACGTCGTGGACGGCCGCGATCCGATCGACGCGGACCTCGCCGGTCTGGACGTCGACGGCGACCTCGGCGACCTGTACGCCGAAGGTCAGGATCCGCATGCCGGTCGGGTTCGGCCCGCGCGAGCCCTTGCCGAGGATCTGACCAGACTCGAGCATGCCGGTGACCTCCTCGAGCGGCCAAGAGCCGCCGTCGGAGCAGACGATCCGGCCGTCCTTCAGGGACAGTAGGCGCTGCTCGCGGTCGTATCGCTGTGCCGCGATCTCGAGGATCTGGCGGGCGGCGTCGGCGGCCGCGGAACGCACGGCCGGGCCCATGGACGGAATCGTCGCGGAGCCGGCCGAGACTGTCGCGTACGGGCCGCGAGCGGTGTCTCCGAGCGAGACTTCGACTCGGTCGATCGGCAGCCCGAGCTCCTCCGCGGCGATCTGCGCCATCGCGGTCGCGCTCCCCGTCCCGATGTCCTGCATTGCGGTAACGACGGCGACGCGGGCGTCGGCACCCACCCGGACCCAGGCGTACGACGGCGGCCCGCCGCCCCCGTACCAGACCTGGCTTGCAAGCCCGACACCGCGCTTCCAGGTCTCGTCCGAGCTCGCGCGGACCGCGTCGCGCCGTGCCCAGTGAGGCTCGGCGCGCCGGTAGCACTCGAGCAGGTTCTTGGACGAGAACGGGCGCTCGTCCATCGCGTCGTGCTGTGCGTAGTTCCGCCGGCGGAGCTCCAGGGGGTCGAGGTCGAGCTTCGCGGCGAGCTCGTCCATCAGGCGCTCGAGGCCGAATGTGCCCTCGACGAAGCCGGGCGCGCGGAAGGCCTTCATCGGCGGGGTGTTGAGCTTGGCCCCATACTCGACGGTCCTGACGTTCTCGCAGGCGTAGAGCATTCGCATCGGCCCGCCAGTCGACGTGAGCCACCCGCCGAACCCGTTCGAGTTCACGAACTCGCCGTCGAGAGCGGTCAGCGTCCCGTCGGAACGGACGCCGGCGCGGAGCCGCTGGATGGTGGCGTTGCGGTTCCCGGCGTCGAGGTTCTCCTCGCGCCGGGTCAACATGCACCTGACGGGCCTGCCGGTCATCCGAGCGAGCTCGGCCGCGATGTAGGTGTGCGCGTCGGCGCCGTTCTTCGAGCCGAACCCGCCGCCCATGAACTCGCAGACGACCCGCACGTTGTCCTGTGGGAGGCCGAAATGCTCCGCGACGTCCTCGCGGACGCCCCACACGAACTGCGTCGAGATGTAGACCGTGAGGTGATCGCCGCCGTCCCAGTGGCAGACCGCCTGGTGCGTCTCCATGGAGTTGTGGACGACCGTCTGCGTGCGGAACTCGGCCTCGACGACCACGTCTGCCTCGGCAAAACCCCGCTCGAGGTCTCCCCGCTCGTAACTGCTCGGCTCGTCGACGAGCTGGTTGCGGCGGACTGCCTCGTCGGGATCGAGGAGCGGCTCCAGCTGCTCCCACTCGACCTCGAGGAGGGCAAGGGCCGCCCGCGCCTGCCCGTAGGTGTCGGCGGCGACGGCGGCGACCGGCGCGCCCTGGTAGGCGGGCTCGTCCGTCAGCGGAGCGGTGTCGGGGCCGATGACGGCGCGGACTCCCGGGGCCCGCTTCGCGATGCGCATGTCGAGCTCTCGCACCCGCGCCCGTGCGAACGGGCTGCGGAGCACGGCCGTGTGCAGCATCCCCGGCAGCTTGACGTCGGCGGTGTAGCGGGCCTCGCCCCGCGCGCGCCGGGAACCGTCCTGGCGCGGCGTCGGCCGGCCGACGGTGTCGCGCGGGCCGGCGGGCCACTGCTCCAGCGCGTCCTCGTCCACGACCACCCACTGTTCGGTGTAGCGGCCCTCGATCTCCTTCTCGGTCTTGATCAGTCTTGCCACGATGCGATTGCCTCCTCGATCTTCGGGTACGTGCCGCACCGGCAGAGGTTCCCAGCCATCGCGTGGCGAACCTCCTCCTGCGTCGGCATCGGGTTCTCCGCGACCAGCGCCGTCGCCGACACGATCTGCCCGGGCGTGCAGAAGCCGCACTGGAGCGCGTCGGCCCGGACGAACGCGTCCACCATCGGATGCTCGCGCAGGCCCTCGATCGTGGTCACCTCGCCGTCGACCCGATGGACGAGCGTGATGCACGAGAGCACCGGCACGCCGTCGACCTGGACCGTGCAGGCGCCGCAATGGCCCTCGTTGCAGGCGATCTTCGTGCCGGTCAGGCCGATGTCCTCGCGCAGCCAGTCCGCGAGCGAGCGCCCGACCGGCGCGTCCACCTCGTAGGCCCCGCCGTTCACGCGAACCTCAGGCACCCGGCGTCACCGCGATGATGTCCGCGAGGTGGACGAGCGCGAAGACAGAGCGCCTCGTCGAGACACGCTCGCCCTCCTCGTCGATCTCGGGCAGCGCACGCCAAAGGTCGTGCGCCGCCGAGAGCAGCTCCTTGATCCGGTCGAGCTCCTCGACGTACCCGTTGCGCTCATGGCAGGCGTTCATCGCGAGGCCCAGCACACCGATGGTGTCGGCCTGTCCCGTCCAGAGGAGCGGCGTCGCCATTGAGAGGTACTGGTGCACCCGAGCCAGCGCCATCGACTGTCGGAACTCGTCCCGGCCGCGCGGCGCCGACGGCTCCAGCGGCTCCTCGCCGTCGGCGATCCGGTTGGCGTTGCCCGCGAGCATGTCGCGGAGCTGTTCCTCGTTCAGTCCGGCGGTGATCGCCGTGCGGAGCGCGATCGTCAGCGACTGGGGCTGACGTCCGTAGGGGTAGTCCGAGGCGTAGAGGATCTGCTCGGGCGGCACCTGGTGGAAGAAGTCGAGGAGGTCGACCGGGCTCCACACCGAGGTGTCGAAGAAGACACCCCTGTGCCCGGCGAAGTGCCCGGCCAGCGCGGCCATGTCCGCGATCCCGGCGTGGGCGATGATCAGCTGAGCGTCGGGGTACGTCTCGACCAGCCGGTGGAGATGGTCGGCGATCGGAGGCAGCCCGCGCCCCCCGTGGATCAGGATCGGAACCCGTCGCTCGGCGGCGA
Organism: Gaiellaceae bacterium; assembly: GCA_035641605.1. Classification (GTDB taxonomy): domain Bacteria; phylum Actinomycetota; class Thermoleophilia; order Gaiellales; family Gaiellaceae; genus JACDAN01. The sequence goes on from DASQTZ010000045.1 coordinate 3,901, forward strand.
GCTCGAACACGGGCACGAGCCGCTCGTCGTTGAGTGCGAAGCGCTGCGCCCTGGGGTGGAGCTTGATCCCGCGCGCGCCGCGATCGAGGCAACGGACGGCCTCGTCGGTCGGTCCCTCGGCGGTCAGGTCGAGGCGAACGAACGGAACCAGCCGGCCGTTCGAACGCTCGGCGTCTCGCAGGGTCCGGTCGTTGGGCGCCCGAAACGCTGGCTCGCGGTCCGGCTCGTCCATACAGAACATGAACGCCCGCGAGATGCCGTACGTGTCCATGATCCGCTCGAGCTCCTCGTACTGGCCGCTGAAGCCGTCGATGTCGTGGCCCAGATGCAGGTGCGCATCGAAGATCTCGGCTCCTTCGGGCAGCAGCCGTTGCAGTTCCTCGTCGTAGCTGGAGATCAGCGCCTGGGCGCGCGAAAGGGCCGCTTGCACGAGCGCTCAGTCTATTCGGATGCCGATATAGGATCCGCACATGACTGACGTCCTCATTTACTCAGACAACATGCACGGTCCCGAGCTCCGGCACGAGGTCCCCGTCCCCGCGCCTGACCCGTTCCTCTACGTCGAGAAGAACGGCACCAAGCACGTCGTGATCACGTCCTTCGAGATCGACCGGATGAAGGAGGCCGGCGTCGAGGCCCACCCGCTCGAGGCCTTCGGCTGGGACGAGCTCGTCGGCAAGGGGCCGAGGGAGGAGCAGCTCCTGAAGCTGATCGTCCAGGCCGTCGAAGGGCTCGACGTCAAGGACGCGATCGTCCCGCACACGTTCCCGCTCGAGTTGGCCGACGCGCTGCGCGAGAACGGCGTACAAATCACTCCGGACCGCGCGTTCTTCAGCAAGCGTCGCCGCGCGAAGAACGAGACCGAGATCGCCGGGATCCGCAAGGCGCAGCGAGGGACCGAAGCGGCGATGGACGCCGCGCGCGACCTCTTCCGCCGCGCCGAGCCGTCCAACGGTCAGCTGACCGTCGACGGAGAGACGCTGACCTGCGAGCTCGTCAAGGCGCGGATCACCGACGTCTTCAACGCGCATGGCCTCGTCGCCGACGAGATGATCGTCGCCCACGGCCCGCAGACGGCGCTCGGCCACGACTTCGGCTCCGGCCCGATCGCGGCCGGCGAGCCGATCGTGCTCGACCTCTTCCCGCGCGACCGCGAGTCCGGCTGCTACGCCGACATGACCCGCACCTTCTGTATCGGCGAGCCTCCCGAGAAGCTCGTCGAGTACCACCGGCTCGTCAAGGCAGCGCTTGACAGGTCGCTCGAAGACGTCAAGGCGGGCGCGGCCGGGCGCGAGGTGTTCGAGCGCGTGTGCGACGTCTTCCACGAGGCGGGCTACCCGACACAGCTCTCGAAGCAGGAGGGCGAGGTGCTCGACCGCGGCTTCTACCACGGGCTCGGTCACGGCGTCGGGCTCGAGGTCCACGAGGCTCCGTGGCTCTCCCGCGACCCCGGCACGGTCGAGGCCGGCGACGTGATCACGCTCGAGCCGGGGCTCTACGAGCCGGAGTTCGGCGGCTGCCGCCTCGAGGATCTCGTGCTGGTCACGGAGGACGGCAACGAGAACCTGACGCAGTACCCGTACGATCTGACGCCGTAATGGCCTCCGAGCAGTTCGGCTCCATCGAGACGATGTTGCTCGAGGACCGGCGATACGCGCCGGACCCCGAGTTCGCGGCGCAGGCGAACGCTCAGGCCGAGCTGTACGACCTCGACTTCGAGGAGCTCTGGGCGCGCGAGTCGCAACGCCTCACCTGGTTCG
>DASQTZ010000046.1:0-22587 GCA_035641605.1 Gaiellaceae bacterium
CCGCGTTACCGTGAAGCTTCATCCGGATCCCTCCTTGGGACTGAGAGTGCTTGGCAGCCCTCAGCCTCCAAGGAGGCCCGGATGAACCAACGTGCTCAGGAACTACACCTAGAGCGAGGTCGGAACCTTGATCTCGCCGGAGCGGATCCGCTCCTTTACCTGCTCGAGCGCGTCGAGGTCTGCCTCCGGCACCTTGGGGCTGATCTTTCCGAGAGCGACGCCGTCCTGCTCCAGGCCGAACGTGAGGTTGCGCCCGCCCTGCCAGCGATCCTCCACGACCGACTCGATCGTCTGGACGACCGCGGCATCCACGCGCTTCAGCGCGCTCGTCAGGACGAACGGGCCGAGGAACGACTGGTCGGCATCGACACCGATCCCCCACACCTTCCGTTCCTTTGCCGCCGTCAGCGCGCCGAGGCCGCACTCGCCCGCGACCTGAAAGACGATTCCGGCGCCGCGCGCGATCTGGCTGAGCGCGATCTCCTTGCACTTCGCCTGGTCGTCCCAATTGGATGAGTAGCCGTTCAAGGTGGCAATCCGGGGCAAGGCCTCTCGTGCGCCCGCCTGGTAGCCGGCGATGAAACGGTCGACAGGCGGCTCCTTGAACCCGCCGACAGAGCCGATCACGTCGCGCCCGGGCTCCCGCTTCTGCGTCAGGCCGGCGAGGTAGCCCGCGAGGTAGCCCACCTCCTGCTCCTTGAAGAGCAGGCCCACGAGATTCTTCGGCTTGTGCTTGAGGCCGCTCTGGTCGACGTCGACGATCGCGAACTTCGTCTCCGGGAACTGCGTCGCGGCGGTGTCGATCGCATCGCCCTGGGCGAAGCCGACGCCGATGATCAGGTCGAACCGCTGGCGCGCGAGCGCCGCGTAGTTGGGCACGTAGTCAGCGGCCGACGCGGACTCGACGACGCGAGTGCCGATCCCCAGCTCTCGTCCCGCCCGCTTCAGGCCCTGGTATGCCAGCTGGTTGAAGCCGCGGTCGTTGAGCTGCCCGACGTCGGTGACGAGCGCGACCCTGATGTCGCTCTTCGCAGCAGTCGTCGTCCCCGCCGCTTCGTCGTCCCCACCGCACGCCGCCAGTCCGAGCCCGAGCGCGAAGGCGATCGCCAGCCGAGGCAGGAGGTTTTCGCTTGGTAGTCTCAAACCGGTGGCGAAGTCTACGCGACCGACGCCGCTCCACGTCACGCTCGCCGTCGTCTTCCAGGTTCGCAGCGACGCGCTCCAGGTGCTGATGTGGCAGCGGGCGCGCGATCCGTTCAAGGACAGCTGGGCGCTGCCGGGGGGCTACCTCGAGCCCGGCGAGACGCTCGAGGCGACGATCCGCCGTCACCTCGCCGCGAAGGTCGACGTCCGCGAGCTCGCCCATCTGGAGCAGCTGGAGACCCGAAGCGAACCGGGACGAAACCCTCGCGACTGGGAGCTCGCGACCGCCTACCTCGGCCTCGTTCCCGCCGATCTCGATCCGGAAGTGCCGGCGGACACCGCCTGGCATCGCGTCGGCGCCCTGCCGCCCGCCGCCTTCGACCACCGAGAGATCGTCGGCACGGGGCTGCAGCGCCTGCGCGCCAAGCTCTCCTACACGAACATTGGCTTCGCGCTGGCTCCCGACGTCTTCACCCTGTCGGAGCTGCGAGCGATCTACGTCGCCGCGCTCGGACATGATGTGTCCGCGACGAACCTCCAGCGCGTGCTGCTACGACGGCGGGTGCTCGAGCGGACGGGCTCGAAGCGGGAGCCCGGAAAGACCGGCGGCCGGCCGGCCGAGCTCTTCCGGTTCCTCTCTCAGGGACTGGAGGTAACCGACCCGTTCGCGGTCCTGAAGCCGCCGACCTAGGCCAGCCAGAAGATGAGGAACGCCACGATCGCGACGATCCCGACGACGACCGCGATCAGCGCAGCGACGCCGCCGAGCACGAGCGCCGGCGTGCGGGTGCTCTCGCCTCTCGCCGCCTCGCGCACCTCGCGCTCGAGCGGAGCGTCGTCCGGGCGCTTCGGCTCGGTCATGCGGCGGATGATGCCACTCGCCAGCGGCGCAGGATTCGCCACTGCGCCAGGACGATGGCTGCTGTGATCCCGAACATGACCAGCGTCGCCGTAGCCGCGTAGCCGTAGCGAAGGTACTCGAAGGCATTCGTATAGACAAACAGCGGTAGATAGGTCGTTGCATACGGCGGCGGCCCGCCGTCGAAGATCAGAAGCGCCGGCACGAAATTCGCCTGGAAGCTGAAGATCGTGTCGCGGAAGAGGAGCAGGAGCAGCGCCGGCGCCATCAGCGGCAGCGTTACCCGCGCGAAGAGGTACCCGGCGTGCGCACCCTCGATCTCAGCCAGCTCGTAAAGGTCGCCGGGCAGGCTCTGGCGGACGGCTAGCGCGACAATGAACCCTTCGCCGATCTGGAAGAGGCTCATCAGCACGATCGCCCAGCGCGCGTCGTGCGGGTCGGTCAGCCATTGCGGCGTGGGCGCGCCGGCGGCGTCGAGGGCAATGTTCAGCGGGCCGTAGAGGGGGTTGAAGACCCAGAGCATCAGCAGCGCGAAGGCCACGTCCGGGATGACCGTCGGGAGATACGCGGCGGTCCGATAGGCCGAGACGCCGCGGAACTGCCGGTGGAGCAGGAGTGCGAGCAACAGCGCGCCGAGCAGCCGCAGCGGAACTGCCGCCGCGATGAACATGAGCGAGTTCCGAATCGACCGGCGGAAGATGTCGTCGCCCCAAAGCTCGCGGAAGTTTGCGAGTCCCGCCCATTCGGGCGACGTGATCAAGTCGTACTCGAAGAGGGCGAGCCCGAAGGTGACGAGTGCCGGCAGCGCGATCAGGACGGTCAGGCCGAGCAGATAGGGCGCCAAGAGCAGCGCGAGGCCGCGCCGCTCGCTCACTGGTGCCCCGTGATGCGCTTCCCCTCGGCGTCGAAGCGGTGGGCGTCGCCCGGCCGGATGCCGATCCGCACGCGCCGGCCGACCTCGGGCAGCTCCTCCGGCTGCACCCGCGCGACGAGCCACGGGCCTCCCGCGTCGACGTGAACGAAGGCCTCGCTGCCGGCAGGCTCGACGATCACGACCTCCCCCTCTACCTCGCCCTCTCCCAGCCGGACGTGCTCGGGGCGGACCCCGATCTCGCCGTCGCCGCCGAGCCCGAACCGCGCAGCCGCGTCGGGCGGCAGGAAGTTCATCGTCGGGCTGCCGACGAACGAGGCGACGAAGCGGTCAGCCGGGCGGCGGTAGACGTCGTCCGGTGTCCCAACCTGGGCTGCGAGCCCACGCTCGAGCACGGCGATGCGGTCACCGAGGGTGAGTGCCTCAACCTGGTCGTGGGTGACGTAGACCATCGTGCGCCCAAGCTCACCGTGGAGCCGCTTGAGCTCCGCGCGCGTCCGTGTTCGCAGCTGGGCATCGAGGTTCGAGAGCGGTTCGTCGAGAAGGAAAACTTCGGGTTCCCGCGCGAGCGCACGCGCGAGGGCGACTCCTTGCCGCTCGCCTCCGGAGAGCTCGTGCGGGCGGCGGTGCAACAGATCTCCGACGCCGACCAGCTCCGCGGCCGCCTGGACACGGCGGTCGACGTCGTCCCGTTTCACGCCGCGCGCCGAGAGTCCGAAGCCGATGTTGCGAGCAGCGTCGAAGTGCGGGAAGAGCGCAAAGCTCTGGAAGACCATCGCGACGTTCCGCCTCGACGCCGGGACGTGAGTGACGTCGCGCCCGCCGATGTGCACGGTGCCGGCGCTCGGTTCCTCAAGCCCGGCGGCGATCCGAAGGGTTGTGCTCTTCCCCGAGCCCGAAGGTCCGAGCACGACGAGCAGCTCGCCCTCCTCGACCTCGAGATCGAGACCGCGGAGGATTTGAACCTCGCCGAACGTCTTCTCGACGCCGACCAGCTGGAGCCCGGCCACCTACTCTGCGCGGGCGAACATCGGCTCGGTCTGGGCGATCAGCTTGCGCGCCGCCTCTCGCGCGGAGAGGCCCTGATAGAGGCCGGTCTCGATGATGCCTTCGGCCGAGTCCTCGATCTCGGGCCAGGTCAAGACGTTCGGCACCCGGCGAATCATGTCGATCGTGTCGAGGAAGACACGCGAGTTCGAGGGCTTTGCGCTCGGGTCGAGGAACGCACCCGACTCATCACGAGGTGTTTGTCGCGGAGATCGAAGAACGCCTGCATTGCCTCCTGCGCCGCCGGCGTGTCGAGTGTGAGGCGCGTCGGATTCTCCTCGTCGTCGACGAGCTCGCCGCCGTTCGACCAGACGAACGGAGTGAGGCGGATGATCGACGGCTCCACCCCGAGGCCGTACTGATCGATGTTGCCGTCGCCGTCGTCATCCTTCGTCAGCCTGACCGCCTTCTGCACCATGTCGTTCCCGGTCCAACCCTCCCTCGGCTCGGCGACGCCTGGCGGAACAGGTCACGGTTGTGGTAGACGACGAGGCTGGAGATGTTCTCGGGGAGGCAGATCAGCGCGCCGTCGCGGCGGAACGCCTCGAGAGCCTGCGAGTAGAAGCCCTCCTCCGCAAAGGCGTCGGAGTCGTCGAGGCGGCTCTGCACTGGCTCGAGCACGCCGCGCGCGGCGAACTGGCCGCAGAAGCGGTAGTTGAGGAGGAAGAGGTCAGGGGACGTGCCGCCCGCGAAGGAGGTCGAGAGCCGTGCCGTGAGGTCGTCGCGGTCGCTCGCCTCGATCAGCTTGACCTTGATGTCCGGCTCCTGCTTTTCGAACGCGCTGATCACGTTCCGGAACGCCTTGATCTCTCCCGGCTCGCCGAAGACCATGAAGCTGACGTTCCCGGAAGCGTCTTTGCCCGCGCCATCATCGCCGCCGCAGGCTGTCGCGAGCAGGAGAAGCGAGGCGCAGCAGCGCCGCTAGTGTCCCGATCCTGCCTCGCACCGGCGGCAACCTTAGCTTCTCGCTCTTTCGCGGTCTGCGTCCTCCTGGCGGGCTGCGGCGGCTCTGACGGAGGCGGCGACGGCGCCCCGGTGAAAACTGCCGTCCTGTGCGAAACCGAAGCACACGATCCCGCGGCCGAAAGCACTGTCGTCGAAGCTGCCGATCCCGCCCGGGACGCTGTTCACGAGGGTCGAGACTCCCTTGCCGGCCAGTCGATCGTCAGCGGCATCTCCCCCGGCAGCCTGGACAGCGTCCGTTCCTTCTACAACGAGAAGATCGCCGAGCCGGGTACCAGCAGGGGCGCGGCGAGTCCGAGCCGGGAGAGACCGAGGCGCTGTTCTCCGGGCGGGGGGAGCGCGGGGGCTGGCGGGCGAACACGATCCCCCGCTGCGAGGGCGCCGTCCGGCTCACCCTCGTCCTGGTCAAGATTCCCTCCTAACGGGTGAACCAGGAGGCCGGCCGGTAGCCGGCCAGGAAGAAGCGCTGCGCGACGAGGAAGACGACGACGACCGGCGCCGTCGCAGCGACTGCGCCCGCCAGCAGGAGCGGGAAGTTCTGCGGGTCGAGCTGGGCGAGCAGCTTGAGACCGAGCGGAAGCGTGAAGCGCTCTTGGTCGAAGAGGTAGATCAGCGGGTCGAGGAAGTTGCTCCACGTGACGACGAACGCGAGCAGGGCGACTGCGAGGGTGACGGGCCTGACCAGCGGCATCGCGACCCGCCGCCAGGTCTGGAACGGAGTCAGCCCCTCGAGTCGGGCCGCCTCGTAGAGCTCTGCCGGGATCCGGCCGAAGGCCCAGTAGAAGAGCAGGACGTAGAAGGGCGACATCCCGATCAGCGCAGGCGCGATCAGCGGAACGTACGTGTCGATCAGGCCGAGGTGCTTGAAGAGGACGAACCGCGGCACGAGGAGCGCAGTCGCCGGCACCATCAACGCCGCAAGCGAGGCGACGAGGAGGGCCGTGCGCAGGCGACCGCGAAGGCGCGAGATCGCATACCCCGCCCAGGACGCGACCAGAACGCTGAGCGGCACGGCGAAGGCCGCCACGATCAGGGAGTTGAGCGCATACCGCGGGATGTCGACCAGCTCGAAGGCGCGCTCGTAATTCTCCCAGGCGAGCGGCGACGGTACGAGCTCCGGCGAGCGCGGCGGCGGCAGGCCCGCCTTCCGCAGCGAGCCGGTGACCATGTAGGCGATCGGGAGGAGGAAGACGACAGCGACGGCGAGTGCCGGCAGGTGCCTCCAATTGACGCGCCTCACGACGCGAGCCTAGTCCCACCGAGCCACGGCCGGTGCCTGGCACCGGCCGTGGCCAGAACGGACGATGACCGTCTTTCGCGAGCAGCTTGTTCGAGCAGGTAGCTTCACGACCCCTTGGGAACCGTGGATCTGCGCGACGGACGGCGCCTCGGGTACGCCGAGTGGGGTCTCCCGGGCGGCACGCCGGTGCTCGGCTTTCTCGGGACCAGCCTCTCTCGAGTCGTGCACCTGGGCGACGAGGCCCCACGTTCTGCCGGCGTTCGGCTCGTTCTCGTCGACCGGCCCGGTTACGGCTTGTCGGACTTTCAGCCGGGACGCGCCCTACTCGACTGGCCGGGTGACGTCGCCGAGCTCGCGGATGCGCTCGGGATCGATCGGTTCGCCGTCTTCGGGATGTCCGGCGGCGGCCCGCACGCCGCGGCGTGCGGTTTCGCGCTGTCCGAGCGCGTGACGGCCGTCGGCCTGATCTCATCGCCCGGCCCGGTTTGGGATCGGCGCGAGCTTCTCTTCTCGTTGCCGTCCCACCGGCAGGAGCTCGTGCCGCTCGCCGAGCACAACCCGGCGGCGGCTGCTCGGCAGCTGATCGACGATTGCCGCGCCGAGCTCGAGGAAACGGTTCGCGAAGGTCGCGACGGAGACATCGGCGACGCCGAGCTCCGCGAGCGATTCCATGCCGCCGCTCGCGAGACCGCGGCACGCGGGCCTGAGGGTTACGCCCACGACTTGTTCCTGCTCTTCTTTGCTCCCTGGGGATTCGCCCCTGAGGAGATCCGGGTTCCCGTGCAGATCTGGCACGGCGACAGAGACGAGGCGGTTTCGCCCGCCGTCGCCGAGTTCTTCGCGCGAACGATCCCCGGCGCCGAGCTCCGAATGGTCCCCGGCGAGGGCCACCTCCTCCTGTGGTCGCACGCCGAGCAGATCCTGGGATCGCTACGTTAGGAGCATGTGCAGGAACATCCAGACGCTCTACAACTTCGAGCCTCCGGCGACCGACGAGGAAGTCCGGAGCGCAGCGCTCCAGTACGTCCGCAAGATCAGCGGCTTCGCCAAGCCGTCGCAGGCGAACGAAGAGGCATTCGAACGCGCGGTCGACGAGGTCACGGCCGCGTCAGCCCGGCTGCTCGACTCGCTCGTAACGACGGCGGCGCCGAAGGACCGTGAGGTCGAGGCGGCGCGCAGGCGCGCTCGAGCCGCCAAGCGCTTCGCCGCGGCCTAGACTCGCCCCCACACCGTGGCGAAGCGGCATTTGATTGGCCTGCTGCTCGCGACGGAGGAGGATTGGCCGACCGCGTTCGAGACCCTCCTTCGCCGCCTCGGCCCGGTGCGCTGGGGCGGCGAGACGCACGAGTTCGTCGCCGAGCGGATCGTCCACGAGCCGTTCGACCTGCGCTACAAGCCGCGCTACCAGCTGATCATCGACCGGCTCGCTTGGTGGTACGACGTCCCGCGCGAGTGGCTGAAGAAGCTCGCGCTGATGGACGAGGTCTATCTCCTCAACAACCCGTTCACGTTCCAGGCGATGGAGAAGCACGCGGCGTACTGCGCACTGATGCGGCTCGGGATCAAGGTGCCGGAGACATGGCTGATCCCGCACAAGCTTCCGCCCGACAATCCGCGCTACATCCAGATGGCAGAGCGGTACAGCCCCGAGTTCGACCTCGACTACGTCGCCGAGCAGGTCGGCTACCCGCTCTACATGAAGCCCTTCGACGGGGGCATGTGGGTCGGCGTCACGCGGATCGAGACGAGCGAGGAGCTGCACCGCAGTTACGACGAGTCGGGCGAGCGGCTGATGCACCTGCAGGCGGCCGTGGACGACTACGACGTCTTCACCCGCAGCCTCTCGATCGGCCCGCAGACGAAGGTGATGCAGTACGACCCCTCGGCGGACGGCCACTACCGCTACCAGGTCGGCGACAGCTTCCTGCCACCGGAGCTGATGCACGAAGTCGAGACGGTCGGCCGGCTCGTCAACGCGTTCTTCCGGTGGGAGTTCAACTCCTGCGAGGTGATCGTCAAGGAGGGCGACGCGCACCCGATCGACTACGCCAATGCCTCGCCGGACATGGCCCTCGTCAGCCTTCACTACTACTTCCCGTGGGCGATTCAGGCGCTGGCGGCGTGGTGCCTGTTCTGCACGGCGACGGACCGCAAGGTGGGCGTCTATCAGCCGACGCGCGACTACTTCGAGATCGGCGACAGCGACCTTCCGTATGAGGACAAGCTCGAGCGCTACCGCGCACTCGCCGACGACTATCTCCAGACGGAGGCATTTTCCGAGTTCCGGGCCGAGGCGCTGCGGCACCTCGAGGAGACGATGGTCGAATACGTCGAGAGCCCGGAGTTCGACGAGCTGATCGTCCAGATCATCCGGACCGAGGAGCCCGAGGAGAAGCAGGAACGCCTGATCGAGCGCTCGCGGACGGCCGTCGCCGCATGGGCTTCGGACCGAAGGGGCGCGCGGGTCTAGCGCTCGGGGATCGGGCTCAGTTCGTCCTCAGCCCCTCGCCGTGCACGCTGTGGCGATTAGCGGTTGGCGATTCGCTCGTGCTTACGCTCGGGTGACACGGCTTCTCATGACTCTCAAGGTAGTGCTTCATCGAAGCGACGGCCCTGACTCCTAGGGCATGCCGGCCGGGACGCCGTCGCGGCGCACCTTGTTCTTCGCCTTGAGGTAGCCCTCTTGCAGCTCGTTCAGCTCGACGTCGCGCGGTGGGCGGCCGGCCGCCTGGGTGAGCAACTTCTCCTCGAGCTCGTCGCTCTGCCATTGCGACGTCAGCTTGATCAGCGGCTTCAGGGCGGGCGGCCTCGGTTTCGGGCGCGCCGTGCGGAGCGTCAGCAATCCGCCCAGGTGGTTGGCATTCGCGACTCGGGCGCCCATGTTCGGGATCGATCCGTTCGGCATGCGACAGAAGCGCAACAGGATCGTCTTGAGGATCGACGTGTGGTCGTACAGCTCATGCGAAATCGTGCCGCGCGGGATCCAGGGAGAGACAACCAGCGCGGGGACGCGCGGTCCGTACGAGCGGAAAGCGGCACGGTCGTCCTTCGCCGCCGGGGGCGGGACGTGGTCGAAGAAGCCGCCGTGCTCGTCGTAGGTGACGACGAGCAGCGTCTTCGACCACTTCGGGCTGCTCGCGAGCGCCGTGTACAGGGCGAGCACGAGCTTCTGCCCGGCCTTCACGTCGGACGGGGGATGGTCGTCGTTGGACCCGGCCGGCCCGAGCAGGTCGAAGTCGACGAAGTTCGGATCGATCCAGGAGACCGTGGCCAGGTTGCCGTCCGCAGCGTGCTCGAGGAAGCTCCGGCCGAGCGCCGCCGTGCGACGGTCGAAGTAGCGGAAGTTCCTGGTCGACAGGCTGAGCCGGTAGCGGTCGTCGGACAGGCGGAGGGTGGCGACGTACTCGTGCGCGTACCAGCGCCAGGAGACCTTGGCGCGGTCGAGATGACGGACGAACGACGGCAGCGCGTACAGCGGCTGGCGCTTGTTGTTTTTGCTGCCGGCGGCTTTGCCGCAGACCGCGTACAGCCGGTTCGGCCAGGTCGCGCCCGGCACGGAGCAGAACCAGCGGTCGCAGACGGCGTACTCGCGCGCGAGGTGGTCGTAGACGGGCAGGTCGGTGCCGTTGTGGTAGCCCATGACCGTCCCGCGGTTCGGATCCCCCGGGTTGTGCTTTGCATAGTTGGAGACGAAGCCGCCGTTGCCGTTCGCCACCTGTTCCTTGACGTCCGCGCCGCTGTGGCCCGGGTCCTGGTCCTTGGTCAGCTTCGTGCTCTTCAGATGGTGGATGCGGTACGTCTTGCCGGCGTGGGAGTTCGACATCGACGCGTCGAGCCCATCCACCGGCAGTCCCGCCTCGAGCTTCAGGTAGCCGAGCATGTGGTCGAACGACCGGTTCTCGAGCATCAGCACGACGATGTGGTCGATCCGTGAGAGGTTCTCGACCGTCGGGTCCGGAGCAGGCACTACTTGCGGCAAGGGTATAGAGGGTACGATCGCCCTCTCATGGGCGACTTCGGGCTCTACCTGGCCTTCATGGTCCCGCCGCTCGTCATCGGGCTCGCGGTCCAGGCGTGGCTGAAGCGGACGTTTGCCTCGTACTCGAACGTCGAGCTCTCGAGCGGGCTCCCCGGCGCCGAGGTTGCGCGCCAGATCCTCGATCGAAACGGTCTCGGCGACGTCCCTGTCGACGTCTCGCCGGGTGGGGCGCTCTCCGACCATTACGACCCGCGGAAGAAGGCGCTCTTCCTCTCGGAACCCGTCTATCGCCCGGCCTCGGTCGCGGCGGCCGCCGTCGCGGCGCACGAGACCGGCCATGCCCTTCAGGACGCGCGCGGCTACGCGCCGCTGAAGATCCGCTCGGCGATCTATCCCGCCGTCGCCTTCGCGTCCAACGCGTGGATCTGGCTGCTGATCCTCGGCGCCGTGCTCGGTGCGCTCAACCTGGTCGCGCTCGCGCTAGCTCTCTACGCGGTCGCCGTCGCCTTCCACCTCGTGACCCTGCCGGTCGAGTTCAACGCGTCTCGGCGTGCCGCCGGCCAGCTCCGTGAGCTCGGCATCGTCGGCGCGGGCGAGGGCGCAGGAGTCCAGAAGGTCTTGAACGCCGCGGCGCTCACGTACGTTGCGGGCGCGCTCGCCGCGCTCTCGCTGCTCCTCTACTACGCGCTGATCTTCTTCGGCAATCGCGACTAGCCCATGCTGCTGAACCCGCTCAGCACCCGCGAGGTCTTCGAGATCGACGAGGCCGACGCCGTCGCCGGCAGCTGGTTGCTCTTCCTCTTCAGCGGCATCGTCTCACTCGTCTTCGGCGCGCTGATCCTGAGCGTCGACTGGTCGCTCGACGGGCTCGCAGCCTTCATCGGCACCCTCTTCATCGTGCACGGGGCCGCCATTACCGTGACGCGACCGCTCGACGGCGGTGACCGCTGGATCAACATCGTCGCCGGGCTCGCGAGCATCGTCGCCGGCATCGTCCTGCTCTCCTGGCCTGGGCGTGGGCTCTACACGCTCGCCGTCTTCGTCGGGGCCTGGGTCGTAGCGCTCGGCGTGCTCCACATCGTCGGGGCGTTCGTCAACCGGCACGCACCGTTTTGGTGGCTCGTCCTCGTCCTGGGACTGATCGAGGTGCCGATCGGGATCTGGGCGCTGCGCCGCCCCGGTCTGACGCTCGCCGTGATCATCACGCTCACCGGCGCCTGGGCGATCGTCAATGGCGTCTGGCAGTGCCTGATCGCCTTCGAGGTCCGCAGCCTGCCGAGACGGCTGAACCGGCTGCGCCCCGCCGCCTGACCTTCAGAGGGTCGAGCCGCCGCATCGTCCTCGCGGCGGTTGGTCTCCTCTTCGCGCTCGCGACATTTGCGTACTTCCTCCCGCAGATCGCGGATTACCGCGACGTCTGGGGCGTTTTCCAGGACCTCACTTGGCCTTGGGTACTCACGCTCTCGGCGGCGACGATCCTCAACCTCCTGACCTTCGCCCCACCGTGGCTGGTGGCATTGCCGGGCCTCCCTTTCCGGTCTGCGTTCGCTTTGACCCAGGTCTCGACGGCGCTGTCGATCGTCGTCCCGGCCGGCGCCGCAGTCGGCATCGCGGGGGCGTACGGAATGCTCCGCGGTTGGGGATTCCCGAGTCGGGACATCGGGAGAGCCGTCACCCTCGTCAGCCTCTGGAACCAGTTCGCGAACCTTTCCTACCCGATCATCGCCGTCTTCCTGCTCACCGCCTTCGGCGGCGACTCCGCGTTGCTCGCGACGGCGGCGTTCGTCGGTGTCGCTGTGCTCGGCGTAGCGGTCGCGTTGCTGGCCGCCGTGCTCGCAAGCGACAGGACGGCGACTGACCTCGGCGATCTGACCGCCCGCTTCGCCAGCTGGCTCTTGCACGGGCTCGGCCGCACCCCGGTGCTCTGGGGCGGGACGAGCTTCGAGCGGTTCCGGCGCGACTCGCTCACGCTGCTCCGGCGGCGCTGGCACCTCTTGACGGTCGCCACGTACGCCGGGACATTGACGGTCTTCCTCGTCTTGTTCGTCTCGCTGCGGGCGTTCGACGTCCCCGGCTCGGAAGTTTCGGCCGTCGAGGCCTTCGCCGCCTGGTCGCTGGCGCGCATCCTCGGCTCTGTTCCGATCACTCCGGGGGGCATCGGAGTCGTGGAGCTGGGCCTCACGGGTGCGCTCGTCGGCTTCGGCGGAAACAATGCGGGAGTGGTGGCCGCGGTGCTCGTCTACCGATTCCTGACGATGGTGCCGACCGTCGCGCTGGGACTCCTCTCCGCGACGACGGCCCGACGGCGATGAACCGCGAGGCACTTCCGGCGGTGGGAGTCTTTGCCCTCGTCGCCTCACTCGGCTTCGACGAGGGGGGCTACGGGGCGACCGCCTGGGGCTGGAGCGCCGTGATCGTATTCGCCGTGCTCGCCGTCCTCCTGGCGCGGGGCGTCGGGCGGCCGCATCGGCCTGCTGCCGTTCTCGTCGCGGCCCTGGGCGCCCTCTCCGCGTGGACCGCAGCCTCGATTCTCTGGTCGAGCCACGTGTCGGCGTCCGTGCTCGAAGTCGAGCGAATGCTCCTCTACGTTGGCGCGGCAGCCGTGTTCGTCCTCACCGGCTCCGGGCCCGCGCTGCTCGCGGGCGTGCTCGGAGCAGTGACGCTGTTGTGCGGCTATGGGCTCGTCGAGGTTAAGGCCGGTGAGCGCCTCGCGGAGCCAATTGGCTACGCAAACGGGATTGCGATTCTCGCCGCGATGGGCCTGCTCCTGATCCTCGGGTTCGCGGCGCGTGCGTCCCGGTTGAGCGCCGCCGCCGCTGCCGCAGCCGGCCCCGTTCTGGCCGCGACCCTCTACTTCACCTTCGGCCGGGGTGCGTGGCTCGCGCTCGGCGTGGGCCTCGCCGTCGCCGTCGGCTTCGGCCCGGGACGCCTTCAGCTGGCGGTGACGGCGGTGGGTCTCGCCGTGCCGGCAGGACTCGCCGTCGCCGCCGCCGACCGCCTCGGAGCCTCGGCGTCGTTCGCCGTCGTCTTGCTCGTGCTCTGTGTGCTCTCTGCGGCGATTCCCGTCGGGCTCCGATCCGCGGCGCCGCTGTACCACCCCTCCCTACGAGCCCGGCGCGCATTCGCGGCCGTGCTCGTCGCGCTTCCGCTCGTCGTCGCCGTCGCAGCGCTCGTGAAGCTCGGTGGGCCCACCGGAGCCTGGGACTCCTTCAAGGCGGCCCCGACACCGACGCACGACAACCCGCGCGAGCGTGTCCTCAGCCTCTCGGGCCGCAACCGCGCCGACTACTGGAGCGTCGCCTGGCGGAGCTACGAGGCTGAGCCGGCGCTCGGGTCCGGCGCAGGGACGTTTGCCCGAACTTGGCTTCTCGAGCGGCCGGTGCCCCAGCCGGTGAGGGACGCACACAGCCTCTATCTCGAGACGCTCGCCGAGCTCGGGCCCGTCGGTCTCGCCCTGCTCTTTCTGGCACTGGCGGCGCCGCTGGCCGGCCGCCGGAGCCGCTGGACTCCGGTCGCGCTTGCGCCGTACGCGGCCTACCTCGCCCACGCCGCGCAGGACTGGGACTGGGAGCTGCCCGCCGTGACCGTCGCAGCGCTTGCGTGCGGCGCGACGCCGATCGCAGGCCGGTCCGGCCAGCGCCTGCGACCTGTCGCCGCCGTCGTGCCCGCGGCGCTGTGCCTGCTCGCCGCCCTCGCATTCCTCGGCAATCGGGCCGTCGAAGAGTCGGTCGACGCTTCCGACCGCCTCGCCTGGCCCCAGGCGGCAGACGCCGCACGGAGAGCGCGTTCGCTCCAGCCGTGGTCGCCCGAGCCCTACCGGCTGCTCGGGGAGGCCGAGCTCGCCGAAGGCTCGCTCGCCGCCGCGCGCCGCTACTTCCGCCGCGGCCTGCAGGAGGATTCGGAGGAATACGAGCTCTGGATCGGCCTCGGCCTCGCCAGTGACGGCGCGGCGCGCCGGGCGGCCTTCGCCCGCGCGGCACGCCTGAATCCGCTCAGCCCCGAGCTTCGCGAGCTGGGATTCAGAACGAGATGACCCGGGTATACGGCGCGAAACCATCGCCAGGGAGGTTCGAAATCGTGAAAGGATTCTCCACGCTGCGTCTCGGCCGGGCGACTCTGCTCGCGTTCATTGCGGCGGTTGTGCTGGGCGCCTTCGCAGTCGCGGGAGCCGGAGTCTCCCCGGCGGGCACGAGCACGCCTGCCGCGGAAAGCGCGTACCCGAAGAAGGTGACGATCTGTCACCGCACCGGGAAGAACCTGAAGAAGAGCAAGTACCGGACGATCCGAATCTCGCGGCGAGCGCTGAAGGCTCACCTGCGCCACGGCGACGGCATCGGGCCCTGTCCGCGCGCGGTCTTCACGATCTGCCACAAGACGAAGGCCGGCAAGAAGCGGACGATGAAGGTCCGCGGCTGGAAGGCCCACCGCAAGCACATGCGGCAGGGCGACAAGACTCGCGCGTGCCCGAAGAAGAAGAAGAAAAAGGGCAAGAAGTAACGAGGGAGCCCCGCCACGGCGGGGCCTCTCTCATCTGACTCTCATCATCTCGCGCACAATCTGAGCTGCGATGCGCGTGCTCGTTGTCGAGGACGACCCCAAGATGGCCGCCCTTCTCCGCCGCGGCCTGGTCGAGGAGGGACACGGCGCCGACGTTGCGCGAGCGGGCGACGACGCCATCTGGATGGCGCAGGTAGTCGAGTACGACGCGATCGTCCTCGACCTGATGCTGCCAGGCCGCGACGGATTCGAGGTCTGCCGGCAGCTCCGTGCCGACGGGATCTGGTCGCCCGTGCTGATGCTCACCGCGCGCGACGCCGTCGAGGACCGCATCGCGGGCCTCGACGCAGGCGCCGACGACTATCTCCGCAAACCCTTTTCGTTCGCGGAGCTGCTCGCCCGCCTGCGTGCGCTCGTCCGCCGCGGGTCGGCCGAGCGTCCCACGGTCGTCGAGGTGGGTGACCTGCGCCTCGACCCCGCGACGCGGCAGGTGTGGCGCGGGGAGACGGAGATCAAGCTCTCCGCGAAGGAGTTCAACCTGCTCGACGCATTCATGCACCGCCCCGAACAGGTGCTCTCCCGCGACCGGCTCCTCGAGCACGCCTGGGACTTCGCGTACGAGCCGAGGTCGAACGTCGTCGACGTCTACGTTCGCTACCTCCGGGAGAAGATCGACCGTCCCTTCGGCCGCGCGTCGCTCGAGACGGTGCGTGGCCTCGGCTACCGCCTCAGGACCGACGGTTGAGCAGGCTGCCGATCCGCCTCCGTCTGAGCCTGGCCTTCGCCGCGGCGATGGCGCTCTTGCTGGCCGCCCTGGGCACCTTCCTCTACCTTCAGCTGCGGAGCTCTCTGCACGAGCAGCTTGCAGCCAGGCTCCATGCGCAGGCCGACGCGGCGGCCGCAGGCTCGCTGGTCGAGAAGGAAGAGAGCGTCGCACAGGTGCTCGGACCCGACGGCAGAGTCATCCGCGGGTTCGAGGCGCCGCTGGCGCCTCCGGCGACGCGCGAGCGCTTCGCGGATCGCCACGTTGCCGGTCTCGACGACAATCCGTACCGGTTGCTCGTCGTCCCCGTGGAAGGCGGCCAGACGATCGTCGTCGGTGCATCGCTCGAGGATCGGGACGATGCTCTGGCCGGGCTCCTCGCGGCGTTCCTCGTCGGCGGTCCGATCGCTCTCGCACTCTCCACGTTCCTCGGCTACCTGCTCGCCGGGGCGCTGCTCAGGCCCGTCGAGAACATGCGGCGGCGCGCTGCGGAGATCTCGACGGAGACGGCGGAGCAGAAACTCCCGCTCCCCCACGCCCGCGACGAGATCTTCCGCCTCGGGAGCACGCTCAACGAGATGCTCGCTCGGCTCGAGGCCGGGATCGCCCGCGAGCGCCGGTTTGTCGCGGATGCGAGTCACGAGCTGCGGACGCCGCTGGCGCTGCTCCGCACGGAGCTCGAGCTCGCTCGGCGAAGGCCCCGCTCGCCGGAAGAGCTTCGCGCCGCGCTCGACTCGGCCGCCGAGGAGGTCGACCGCTTGACCCGGCTCGCCGAGGACCTGCTCGTGCTCGCCCGTGTTGACGAGGGGCAGTTGCCGCTCCGTCACGAGCCGATTTTGGTGAAGGACCTGCTCGAGACCGTCGCAGCCAGGTTCAGCGAGAAGATCGAGGTCGGCGCGGCGGACGGCGATTCGATCGTCGGCGATCGCCTCCGGCTGGAACAGGCGCTCGGGAACCTCCTCGACAACGCGCGCCGCCACGGCGCCGGGACGATCCGCCTGGAAGCGGAACGGAAGCAGGATCGCGTGGAGCTTCGCGTCAGCGACGAGGGCCGCGGCTTTCCGCCCGAGCTCCTCCCACGCGCGTTCGACCGCTTCACGCGCGGTGACGAGGCCCGGGAGCGAGGCGGCACGGGCCTCGGCCTTGCGATCGTCTCCGCCGTGGCCAAGGCCCACGGCGGCCGGGCTCATGCCGCAGGCTCGACGGTGACGATCGAGCTACCGGCTTAGCGACGCTCTCGTCCCGATCGCGATCCGCGGGCGTTTGGCGGGGTCGAGCCAGCGCAATGCGACCACCAGCTTGTGGGCCGGCAGGCTGATACAGCCGTTCGTCGAGCTACCCGTCTGGGCGTGGAGGAAGATCCCCGACCCGCGTCCCGGGACGACCGGGCGCGTGTTGTACTCGATCACCGCAAAGTGGCGGTAGGCGCTCTTCTCCTGCCAAAGTCCCGGCGTCGTCACCCGGAACGGCGGGCGCGCCCCGCAGCGCACGTGCCGAAACGTGTTGTACGTCGGCGAGGTGGGATCCTCATTCCACCAGTCCCCGCAGGTAAGCCGGCGGTAGCGGTAGCGGACGCCCGGATTCGGCGCGTTGCCGTACATAACGGAACCGAACCTGTACACGCCCGTCGGGGTCGTGCCGTCGCCTTCACGACGCCGGTCGGCGAGGCCGTTCCAGCCGACGCGGGCCGTCCAGGGGCCCGCGACTGGGACCCAGCAGCCACCCTGGCGCCGCCAGGTCCGGAGCGACGCAGCCGTCGTCTTGTGGCGGGCCGCCTCGACCGTGATCAGCTGCGCCGAGCCGCGGGGCGTGTCGATGCCGTTCGCGAGGTTTGCCGGGCAGGCAGCCGAGACGCCGGCCGTCTGGCCGGCGAACAGCAAGGGAACACCTGCCGCGAGCAGCCCGGCGATCGTCGTCCGCACGGACTGGACGTTAGATGATTGATGTCACGATCTAGCGCGTCCGCGACGCCGAGATCTCGACGAGTTGCCGTCGGCTGATCTCGTCCGCGCCGATTACCGCGACGCGGGAGGACCGCACCGCGCGAACGGTGGCGGTGCGAGGCCCTCCTCCGAGCACGGCGCGCTCACCCAGGATGGCTCCCGAACCGACCTGCGCGATCACCTCGCCGTCGATCTCGACGTCGAACACTCCGTCCAGGACCACGAAGAGGTCGTGACCGGGCTGGCCCTGCTCGACGAGCGTCTCGCCGCGGCTCAGGCGACGCCGAACGAGCTTCACGCCGTCCCGGAGAATCGAGCCGGCGAGCCTGCGCTCGAGCTCCGTCTCCACGGCGGCGGCGAAGGCCGGCGTCCGCTCATCCCCCCACGGCGTGCCGTCCCCGAGCTCGAACTCGACCGCACCGAAGACGTCCACGAGTCGGCGGTCCGAGGCATAGAGCGAGTGGCGGGGAAACGGGCTCGCGGCGGCGAGCCTTGTCTCGGTCGTCCCGTCCGCGCGCAGCAGGAGCTCGACCGTCGTCCAGACCGAGACGGCGCCGACGTGGAAGTAGGGCCGCCCGACAACAGGTCTCGGCGCAGGCAGGCCGATCCGGCCGCCGACGGTTTGCGTGAACCGGACCCAGCCGTCGCCGACCTCCGGCTCGGGCTGGATCACCGGGAACTCGACAGCGGCGAACGAGACTTGCCGCGCCTCGAGCTCCGGCCCCTCGCCGATCATGCTCCTACCGTTCTGACCGTAGTCGACGATCTCGCCGCCGTCGACCTCGATCCAAGCGCGGAGCTCGTTGGCCTCGCGGAACGCATCCTGCCGCCGGAGCTCGTCGAGGTCCGGGACCACCTCCGGCGGAGGCTCGTCGTAGTGCGCAACAGCGAGCTCGAGCGGGATGACGTGAATCCGGTCGAGCGCGTCGAAGGGAAGCCAGGTGATCGCCGTTGCTGAGGCGTCGATCCGCATCAGGCGACGACCTCCACGCGATCGCGTAGTCGAATCTCGGCGGCCAGTGCCTCCACGGCGTCGGCGACGCCGGCCCGGATCTCGTCGTCGGTCAGCCCGCCTTCTTCGAAGCGGGTGTGAGCATGCGGGACGGGAAGCTCGAGATCCAGTACGCGAGCGCCGAGCGCCGCCAGCACCTTCCGCAGCTCCGCCTGCGCCCAGACGGCCCCGAACGCGCCGGTGCTCGCACCGATCACCGCCACGGGCTTGTTCCGCAGCACGTTCGTCGCCACCGGGCGCGAGATCCAATCGATCGCGTTCTTCAGGTGGCCCGGGATCGAGGCGTTGTACTCCGGCGTCGCGAAGAGCACGGCGTCGGCTTTTGCGATCGCTGCGTTCAAGCGCGCGACGCTCTCAGGGCGTGGGTGCACGTCGTCGTCCTCGTCGTAGGGCGGGACCCCCTTCAAGCCCTCGAAGAGCTCGAGCTCGACTTCCGGACCGGCGGCCTCGGCCGCGGCGCGCAACAGATTCGTGTTGTGCGAGCCGCGGCGGAGGCTGCCGGAGATCCCCAGAATTCGCGTCACTAGCTCGTTCCGCCTCCGGGCTTTACGAACTGCAGCTCGGCGAGGATGGTCACGTCGTTCGCGAGCGCCGGATCCCCGCTCGGAAGCGGCTGGTTCCAGTCGACCCCGAACTCGGTGCGGTCGACTGCGGCCGTGAGGTTGAGGCCGATGCGGTCGTTTCCCGTGTAATCCGCGATCGGCGCGGTCACGGTCCCGGTCACGGCGACCGGCTTCGTGACGCCCTTGATCGTCAGCTCGCCGTCGACCGACACCCTGCCGTCGCCATCGAGGCGGATGTTCTCCGCGGCGAACCGGAGCTCCGGATGGCGCTCGGCGTCGAAGAAGTCAGGCGACTGGAGGTGGGCCGAGAGATTCTCGTCCTTCACGTCCACGCTTCCGACCTTCGCCGTGCCCTCGAGCGACGCGCGCTCGCCGTCGACGGTGAGCTCGGCTCCGATCTCGTGGAACTCGCCCTTGAACGTCCCGGCGAGGTAGGAAACCTCGAAGTCGACCCGCGAGTGGATGGGATCGAGGCTCCAAATACCCGCCCGAGCAATCGTCACAGTGGTGGTGCTCATGCTCCGCTCCCTTCATTGCGTGGTGTACTATTGAGTACGCAAAGAAGACTAGCATTATTCCTTGATGACGCAAGTTTTGACTGAGCAAGTAGTTGAACCGGCCGTCCAGGCCTGGACGAGGCTGCTGCGCGCCTCCGCCTCGACAACGAGGCTGCTGAGCGCCGAGCTCCAGGAGGAACACGGCCTGACGATCAACGACTACGAGGCCTTGCTCGTGCTCTCGCGGGCCGAGGACCGGCGGCTGAAGCGAGTCGAGCTCGCCCGTAACCTGATGCTGACGCCGTCAGGCATCACGCGGCTCCTGCAGGGTCTCGAGGACGCTGGCCTGGTCGAGCGGGCATCGTGCGCGACCGACCTCCGTGTCACCTACGCGAAACTCACCGACGCCGGTCTCGAGAAGCTCAAGGCGGCGTCCGGCGGCCACGTCGCCTCGATCCGCTCACTGTTCGAAGAACACTTCGCGGACGAAGAGATCCGCGCCATCGCCGAGATTCTCGGCAAGCTTCCGGGCGTCGCCGACGGCGACGACTCGTGCGAACCGACCTGATCGACGTCCTTCCCTCCAGCGCCGCCGTCGCCGACGGTGAG
Organism: Gaiellaceae bacterium; assembly: GCA_035641605.1. GTDB lineage: Bacteria > Actinomycetota > Thermoleophilia > Gaiellales > Gaiellaceae > JACDAN01. The sequence continues at coordinate 19,987 of DASQTZ010000046.1, forward strand.
CTAGTCGTGGGTGGGATGCCGGCGTCCGAGCTCGCCGAAGAGTTCGGCACGCCGCTGGTCGCCTACTGCGAGCAGACGATGCTCGATCAGGCCCGCGCCTACCGCGCCGCTGCCCCGAGCGCCCGCGTCCTCTACAGCGTGAAGGCGTTCCAGAACCTCGCAGTGCTGCGACTCTTCACCGGCGAGGGGCTGGGCGCGGACGTCTCGACCCTCGGCGAGCTCACATTCGCGCTGCGAGCCGCCGTGCCGGCCGCCTCGATCACCGTCCACGGCAACAACAAGAGCGACGACGAGCTGCGGGCGGCGGCGGAAGCGGGCGTCGGCCTCGTCGTCCTCGACGCGCTCGACGAAATCGAGCGCGCCGCGGCCGCCGGCATCCGGCGGGTGCTCGTCCGCGCGACGCCGGGGATCGACGCGGAGACGCACGAGGCGATCAAGACCGCCCACCACGGGTCCAAGTTCGGACTGCCGCCCGAGCAGACGCTCGAGGCGGTTGAGCGCGGCCGGGCAACCGGACTGGAGGTTGCGGGGCTGCACGTGCACATCGGCTCACAACTGCTCGAGCTCGGCGCCGCGAAGATGACGGTCGAGTGGTTTGCCGGCTTCGCCGCCGAGTGCCGGGCCCAGCTCGGCTGGACGCCGGAGGTCGTCGATCTCGGCGGGGGCCTCGGGATCCAGTACGTGGAAGGCGAGCCCGCCCCGTCGGTCGCCCAGTTCGTCGAGACCCTGCTCGGCCGGTTCGAGCGCTCGTGGGAGCTCCACGACCTGCCCCTCCCCCAGCTCATCCTCGAGCCGGGCCGCTCTCTGATCGGTCGCGCCGGAATCACGCTCTACCGGGTGGGGACCGTCAAGCGGGCGAGCGAGACGACCACATACGTGGCAATCGACGGCGGAATGTCCGACAACCCCCGGCCACAGCTCTACGGAGCGCGGTACACCGCTCTACTCGCGAACCGGGCTGATGAGCCCGCCGCTCGAGGCTTCTCGGTCTGCGGCAAGCACTGCGAGTCGGGCGACGTGCTGATCGAACGCGTCGAGCTCCCCGAGCCACGGCGCGGCGACCTGCTCGCAGTGCCGGCGACCGGCGCCTACACGCTCGGGATGGGGTCGAACTACAACAGCGTCACTCGCCCCGCGGCCGTGCTCGTGGGCAACGGCCAGGCCAGGCTCATCCGTCGGCGGGAGACGGTGGACGAACTACTTCAGTTCGAAACGTCTTAGGGGCGGTTGTGGTTGACGAGCTCGACGTTGTTGCCGTCGGGATCGAGGACGTAGGCGCCGTAGTAGCCGTGGTGGTAGATGGGCCGCTCCCGCGGCGGGCCGTTGTCGCGATAACCGGCCTCGATCGCAGCGCGATGGAAGCTCTCGACCGTCGCGTTGTCGTCCGTCGGGAACGCCATGTGCACGTGCTCGGTCGGCGTACCGGCGACGACCGAGAAGGAGCCGCTCCTGCCGACGAACTGGGCGCGATCGGGCGAGTCGTGCCTGAGGCCGAAGCCGGCATGGGGCGCGACCCTCTCGTAGAACGCCTTCGACGCCGCAACGTCGGCGACGCGAATCCAGAGATGGTCGACCACCCCACCTTGCCGTAGCGCACCGTGGTGAACGGCCTCTGCGCTGTTGCCGTCCGGATCGAGGAGGAAGGCGCCGTAGTAGTCCTCGCGGTACTGCGGACGCGTGCCCGGTGCGCCGTCGTCGCGGTAGCCCGCTTCGGTTCCGATCCGCCAGCACTCGTCGACGTGTGCGCGGGACGGTGCGACGAAGCCGACGTGGAGGCGCCGGGTCACCGGGTCTTCGTCATCGGCCTGAGTCAATGAGAAGTCGTCCCACTCCGTGAAGCCGCGGCCAGAGTGCGTCTTCTCGATGCCGAGGGCGCGCAGAACCGTGTCGTAGAAACTCTCCGAAGCCTCGCGGTCCGAGACGCGGATCGTGATGTGGTCGAACAACGTTATGCCGCGACCAGGTCGGCGTACTCCTGATGCCGGTCGATGTAGCCGGCGGCAAACCGGCAGAGCGGCGTCACCGAGAGCCCCCGCCGCCGGATGTCGTCGAGCGCCGCTGCAACCAGCCGGCCTCCAATTCCTTGCCCCTCGAATTCGTCGGGGACCTCGGTGTGGATCAGGACGAGTCCGCCGGGGCGCTCTCGATAGAAGAGGTAGCCCGCGATCTCCCCGTTCACGTGCGCCTCGTACCGGCCTTCGGCCTCGTTATCGGTGACTTCGACCCCCGGCCGCTCGGTCATCCCCTGAAGCCGACCTCTCGGTGAGTGCCGTCGCAGAAGGGCTTGTTGTTGGACTGCCCGCAGCGGCAGAACGCCGCCCTTGGGAGCTCCTCCGAGCTTCCATCCGCCTGCATGACCCGAATCGGGCCGCGCACGAGCAAGGGACCGTTCGGAATCGGGCTCACGTCGAGCTCCGGCGAGGCGGTCGGAGCAGCCGCTCCGACCCCCCGAAAACGCAGCGCCGCGGACGGGCACCCATCGACCGCGGCCTCGATCTCTTCCGCGCTGGCCTGCTCCAGGTCGATCCAAGGCCGACGCCCGGAATCGAACACGCCGGGCAGCGCGTTAACGCAGTTCAGCGAGTGGAAGCACAGGGCTGG
>DASQTZ010000047.1:0-6842 GCA_035641605.1 Gaiellaceae bacterium
GTGGGAAGATCGGTGCGGGTTCCACCGTCAAGAGGACAAGGATTGATGGCGCCGTCCTCCCCTGGCGCCGAAGCAAGACGAAAGGAGTGCCCATGGACGAGGTAACCGCACGAGCCGTGCTCGTGCCGGCGTCCGATGTAAGCGACGGCGTCACGACGTCGGTTCCCCGGTCGGAGATCGAGGAGGTGCTCGAGGCGAACGAGATGCCGATCGAGCTCGTGCTCGATGTCGCCCGGCTCTCGGACGGCGAGTTAGCCGAGGCGCACAGCGTCGCGGTCTCGTGGGAGCGCAGCGAACTCGAACGTCTCTTGGGTGAGGCCGAGGGAGACGAGGTGATCCTCACCTTCGATCGCGAGACCTTGCGTCGGGCGATCGAAGACGACGTAGAGGCGCACGGATTTCGCGAGGTGACGCTGGCTCTCGCGATCGCGGGGACAGCCGCGATGGGCGCGGCAGGGACGGCGTCGGCCGAACCGGGGGCCTTTCTCGGCTCCGGGACGCCGATCGTGCAGCAGGCTGGCACCAGCCCGGACGATCGGGCGGTTGCCCGCGGACCGGCGGTCCCGGCACCCGAGCTCTCCCCCGACGATCGGGCTGTTCCGCGCGGAGCTCCGGTTCCCACAGCGGCGCCCGGTGTCTCACCGGACGATCGGGCTGTTCCGCGTGGCCCGGCCGTCCCGCCGGCTGCGCTGTCTCCGGACGATCGCGCGTTTCCGCGGTCGGCTCCGACTCCCGCTCCCACCTCGGCACCAAGCGTGTCTCCGGACGACCGTGCCTTTCCGCGGTCGACCCCGGTCGCAGCTCCGGTCACGGGTACTGCGTCCGATCCGGGAACCTCGTGGTCCCCGAGCGGCGCCGAGACGGTGGCAATCGCCGGCGCAATCGTCCTCCTGATCACCGGCGCGTACTTCGTCGTCGGCGGTCGGCGAGGGCCTCGGGTGCGCCCGACCTGACGAACTCGCAGTGGAGCGCCGCCTTCGGGTGGCGCTCCGCAGCACCCGACGCCGCTTACAGACTCCTTACCGCCAGCGCGAAAAACGCTGATCCCGCAGCCGTAACGTCTCAGCTGTGAGCGAAGCGCCGCGCTCCCCGACCTCAGGCAGACGATCGGGTACCTCGTCTCCGACGTCCGAGGGCGCGTGGTCGGTCGGGTCGAGTGCCCGATGTACGGAACCGCTCCGGACATACCTGACGCGCTCTCCGTTCGCTCGGGTTTCCTCTCCCGCCGGCGCCGACTCGTCCCCGTAAACGCGATCAGGGAGATCGACGGTTCGAGTGGGGTTGTCGGCCTCAGCGTCGCTCGCGAAGCGATCCGTGCGTTCCTGTAGATAGCCCTAGCCAAATCCCGCAAGAGCGGGGAAAATGCGGGGTGTCCTGCCCTCCGCTGCGGCGGGTGGGACGAACTGACGGCCGACTGCGAGCTGCATATGCAGCTCGTAGTCGTTCTGGGTCCAGACGCGGCTACAAGACCGGCAGGTAGCGCTCGAGCTCCCACTTCGTGAGCTGCACCCGGTACTCCTCCCATTCCCGCCGCTTCAACTCGACGTAGCGCTCGAAGATGTGCTTGCCGAGCGCCTTGCGAGCAAGCTCCGACTGAGACAGCTCGTCGATCGCCTCGCCGAGCGTCTCGGGAAGCGAGGTGATGCCGCGCTCGCGCCGCTGCTCGGGCGTCAGGTGGTAGAGGTTCGTCTCCATCGGCTCGGGCAGCTCGTAGCCCTGGTCGATCCCCTCGAGTCCGGCATGGAGCAGCGCCGCGAACGTCAGGTACGGGTTGCAGGCCGGATCCGGACAGCGGATCTCCGCCCGCGTCGCCTGCTCTGAGCCCGGCTTGTAGAGCGGGATCCGGATCAGCGCCGACCGATTCCGCTGCGACCACGCGACGTAGACCGGGGCCTCGTACCCGGGGACGAGCCGCTTGTACGAGTTGATCCACTGCGCGAAGATCGCGGCAATTTCGCGCGCGTGCCGGAGCTGCCCGGCGATGAACGCCTTTCCGGTCTCGGACAGGTGCCACTTGTCCTCAGCGTCGAAGAACGCGTTACGCCCGTTCGCGAAGAGCGACTGGTGGGTGTGCATGCCCGAGCCGTTCTCGCCGAAGATCGGCTTCGGCATGAAGGTTGCGTGGAAACCCGCCTTCTTCGCGATCTCCTTGACGATCAGCCGGTACGTGATGGTGTGGTCGGCCATGTCCAACGCCGGCGCGAACCGCATGTCGATCTCGTGCTGTGAGGGGCCCACCTCGTGGTGGACGTACTCGATCGGGATGCCCATCGATTCCAGCGACCGGACCGTTGCCTGCCGGAGCTCGCCCGCGGCGTCCATCGTCGTCATCGCGAAGTAGCCGCCCTCGTCCAACGTCTCTGTTCCCTTGTCGTTACGGAACAGGAAGTACTCGAGCTCCGGACCGACGTTGAACGTGTCGAAACCCATGCTCTTCATGCGCTCGAGCGCACTGCGAAGCACGTAGCGCGGGTCGCCGTCGTACGGCTCGCCCTCTGGGGTGACGATGTCGCAGATCATCCGCGCGGTCTTCGTCTCCCCTTCCCGCCACGGCATCAGCTGGAAGGTCGCCGGATCGGGGATCGCGACCATGTCCGACTCTTCGATCGCGTTGAAGCCGGTGATCGACGACCCGTCGAACCCCATCCCGTCGTTCAGCGCCTCTTCGATCTCGGCGGGCGTGACGGCAAAGCTCTTGAGATGTCCTTCGAGATCGGTGAACCAGAGCAGGAGGAACTCGACTCCTTCGTCCTGGATTCGCTTCAGCACCTTCTTCCGATCCTCGACCCCCGACGTCGCCCTTGCTCTGCTCTCCACCTGCGCCATCACGCCTCCTTGAATGAGAAAAGCCCCGGGCAACCGCCCGAGGCTCCGTTGCCTCCGTGTGGCCGGAGACTAACACCTCACGCCGGAGCCTCAGCCTCCTCGAGCTCAGGCTCGCGGCCGCCGTGCCGGAGCGCCCGCCCGTAGAGCGCCAGCGCCGGCGTCAGCAGCAGCCCGGACGCCACCAGCGCCGCGCGCATGCCTGAAAGCGTGCCGACGATGCCGATCGCAGGGCCGCCCGCGATCTCACCGATCGCGTCCGATTGCCCGACCAGCGAGTTCACGGTCGCGCGAACGCTGGAGTCTTCGATATTGCGGTTCAGCCAGGCCAAGTACAGCGGGTCGGTGATCCGTCGCGCCAGGCGGGCGACGAGGTAGGCGCCTGCAGCAAGTGCAAACCCGGCGGCGAGCCCGAAGACGACCATCGAGATGCTCAGGATCGCGGTGAGCGCCAACAACGCTGCCGCCAGCTCGCCGTCGCCCGCGTGCGCGAAGCGAGGCACGAGCAGCGAGGTGACGACGATCCCGACGGCGAGGCCGACGACGTTGAACACGCCGAACCAGACGACGGGATCGAGGCCCCAGAGCTCGGGCAGCCCGACGTCGCGGATGAGGTGCGCTTCCCACAGCCGATCGAGGCCCTCCGAGGCCGCGCCGGCGAAGAAGGTGATCCCGACGATGAGCAGCAGCACATGGTGCCCCCGGATCAGTCGAGCGCCGGTCACCGCGTTCCTCTTCAGCTCTCGGGCCGGTGTCAGACGCTCCGCCGGCGGTCGGCGGCGAAAGCCCTCCTCCGGCATCACGAACATGCAGACGACCCCGGTGGCGAACGTGACGGCCCCTCCGAAGACCAGCGCGGCGCCGAGGTCCTGCGTCGCGACGGCGACACCGAGGATCGCGCCGAGAATCGCGCCCGAGTATCCGAACTGCGCTCCTCGCATGTACACCCGGGCAATTCCGTCGACGCCGTGCTCGTCCGTGATCCAGGCCTCGTAGGCGCCGCTCATGAGTGCGCTGCCCAAGCCCCAGAGCATGGAGCCGGCGAGGAGGATCGCGTACTCGTGCGTGATCCCGACGACGATCACGGAGACGCCGTTGACGAGCAGTCCGAGGATCACCGAAAGACGTCGGCTGTACGCATCCGCGATTACGCCCGTGGGGACCTCGAGGAGGAAGTAGCTGATCTCGCCGACGGTTCCGAGGAGGACGAGCTCGAGCGGGTTCAGGCCCACGTCTCGGACGAGATAGACGGCCCACACGGTGAAGGCCGCGTGCCGGCCGATGTCCTCGAAGAACTCGATGCCGTAATAGACCCTGAGCGCTCGACTCAAGGCCGCCGCCGCATCGAGATCCACGCGGGCTGCGGCTCGTAGCCGAGCGCGAGGTTGATCGCCTGCATCCCCTCGTTCCGGTCCTGGGTGAACGTCATCAACTCGCGATAGCCGTTCGCGGCGGCCCAGGCGATCTCGGTCCGCTTGAGCAGTGTTGCAATCCCTTTGCGTCGATGAGAACGGCGCGTCGCCGTGAGCCCATGCTCGAGCCGCCCGGGACCGCGCTCCATCAGCGCGGCGAAGCCGACGACGACGTCGCCCTCCAGCGCGAGGAACGCGACCGGACCGGGAACCTCCTCTTCGAGCCAGACGTCATACGAGGGCGCTTCGACCGGCACCTCGGTCGGGAGGTCGGCCCACGCCTCGCGCGTGAGCTCGTAGGCAGCGTCGTACAGCTCTTCGGTCAGCTCGACGACTTGGATTCCGTCGAGTGGTGCGGGCCATCGCTCGTCGCCCCCGAGCGTGAGGACGAGCTCGACCTGTCGCCCGTACTCCGCGAAGCCGCGATGCTCGGCCCACGCGATCGAATCGGCATCGGCTCCGGACACCTGGGTCGAGAGCCACTCGGGATCGAGCCCGCGGGCATGCTCGAGCAGGCGCTCGAACAGCGCGGCCCCGACGCCTCGTTTCCGCGCCTCCGGCAGGACGCGTGCACCCAGATACAGACGTCCGGGGGAGTCCGACGGCGCGACCAACCCTGCGCCAACGTCGTCAACGATGAGATAGAGCCGCTCGGGCTGACGCGCCAGGCGCCGTTTGAGCTGCTCGACGGTGATGGGCTCGCGCGGCGTGATCGCGTTCCATACCTCGCACCAAACGGCGAGGTCGGAGTCGGTCTCCGCGCAGCGGATCATCCGGACCTCTTCAGCTTCCCGTGTCTCTTCGCGTACAGCTCGCCGCGCCGGAAGACCCAGAGGCCGAGTGGGATCGAGACGATGCCGATGACTACGAGCGGCCAGAGTTCGTCGCCCATCGCGGTCAGGCCGTCGCCGTCGAGGATCGCGTCGCGCAGGCCGTCGAGCGCGTAAGTCGCCGGCGAAATCGTCGAGAACCACTGCATCCACCCGGGCAGCACGTCGACGTCGTAGTAGACGCCCGAGATGACGAGCAGGATGCCCTGCGCCATGAACCCGAGTTGCGTCCCCTTCTCGGGCGAGATCAGCGGCAGGACCGCGGTCATCATCCCGATCCCGATGAACGAGAACGAGGCGACGAGCAGAACGGCGATCGCGGCGACGAAGTCCGCGTTGCTGAGATCGAGGTCGAAGAAGAGCGCGACGACGCCGAAGAGCAGGATCGCCCTGGCGATCCCGTAAACGATCGCGAACAGGCCCATCCCGAACAGATGGACAGGCCGCGAGAGGGGCGCCATGAAGGTGTACTCGATCGTCCCCTCCCACCGCTCCCAGGCGACGGTCTCGGTGAGGATTTCGAAGATCACGCCGAGGTAGGCCCAGACGACGGCGCCGACGAGCAGGGTCGCCGTCGTTCGCTGGACGTCGATCTCGCCGCCTGCCGCCTCGATCCCCTCGCCGATGAAGACGATCGTCAACGTGTTCGCGACCGTCCAGACGAAGAAGGCGATGTCCCACCAGATGTACCGGCGGACGAGGTAGACGTTCCGCTCGAAGACGCCCGCGAGCCCGATCAGCTCGTGGCGGAGGACGGCTGCTGCTCCCTGCGGCATCAGTCTTCCTCGTCCTCGGCCGGCTCGTCTTCGAAGGCCTTGCCGGTGGCGGCGAAGAACGCCTCCTCGAGCGTCTCCGCGTTGTACTTCCGCTTCAGCTCGTCCGCGGGCGCGAGCTCGATCAGCCGGCCGCGGTCGAGGATCCCGACTCGCTCGGCCAGCTCCTCGGCCTCGACGAGGTCGTGGGTGCAGAGCAGCACGGTCGCGTCGTGCGTCTCGCGGATCTCGCGGATGAACTGCTGCACTTCGACCTTCGAGCGCGGGTCGAGCCCCGTCGTCGGCTCGTCGAGGAGCAGCACGATCGGGGCGGTCAGCAGAGCGCGAGCGAGCGCCACCTTCTGCTGCATCCCGCGCGAGAGGTCCTCCATCGGCTCGCCGACGCGGTCACGCGGGAAGCCGACCCGCTCGAGGAGGTCGGGGATCTGCTTCCGGGTCGCGCTCGGGGGCATCCCGTAGAAACGCGCGGCGTAGCTCAGGTTCTCGGTCGCGGACATCTTCTTGAAGAACGAGGCTTCCACCGACACGCGGTTGATCAGCCGGCGGACGGCTCGGGTCTCAGTAGCGACGTTGTGCCCGAAGACGCGTGCGCTGCCGCCGTTGTCCAGGAGCAGCGTCGAGAGCAGCCGGATCAGCGTCGACTTGCCCGAGCCGTTCTGGCCCAGGATCGCCACCGTCTCGCCGCGTCCGACCTCGAACGAGACGCCGTCGAGCGCGGCGACGCGCTTACGCCGGCGCCGGAGGCCGGTGCGCCCGTCGTTGCGGAAGAACTCCTTGCGGAGGTTCTCCACGGCGACGGCCGGCGTTCCATTCGTGTTGTTCGTGCTGGTCATGCGATGTCTCCTGCGGTCTTGAACGGGCGAGAACAGGCTTCAGCAGACCTCGCGGGAGGCCCGCGAGCCGATGCAGTTCGTCAGCCGACCGGGAACATCACAAGGCAGCCACCTTAGCCAGCGGGTGCCGCGCCGGTCAAGGGTGGGCTAGCAGGAACGCGGAACGGAGGC
>DASQTZ010000048.1:0-3157 GCA_035641605.1 Gaiellaceae bacterium
TCTGGGTGTGCGGGATGGTCCAGAAGTGGAACACGCTCACCGAGGCGACGCTCTTGAGCTGGTACGGGTTGGACGGCCCCCACTGGTCGATCAGGCCGAGCACCGCGTAGGAGGTGTCGGTGAGTTTGACCCTTGACATGATGCCCACGATAACTTACGGTCCACACGGTACGAACCGAACGATTCAGGAGGCACTATGAACACGGCCGTCGCGGCACCCGCCTTTACCGCTGGCAAGGGGTTCGAGTCACTCGAGAAGGAGACGCACGTCGACGGCCTCCCGGTCACCGGGGCCCTCCCCCCCTGGCTCCAAGGGTCGCTCCTCCGCACCGGCCCGGCGAAGTGGGACGTGGGCGGTCGTTCGATGAACCACTGGTTCGACGGACTGGCGATGCTCCACCGCTTCTCGTTCGCCGACGGCCAGGTCTCGTACGCGAACCGCTTCCTGCAGAGCAAGGCCTATCGCGCCGCTACGGAGCGCGGGCGGATCGGATACTCGGAGTTCGCGACCGACCCCTGCCGCTCGCTGTTCCAGCGCGTGACGGCGATGTTCTCGCCGAAGCTGACCGACAACGCGAACGTCAACCTGGTCAAGCTAGGGGAGCGTTTCATCTCGATGACCGAGACGCCGATTCCGGTCGAGTTCGACGGCCGCACCCTGGGCACCGCCGGAGTCGCCTACAAGCCGCCCGGCATGCTGACCACCGCGCATCCCCACATGGACCGCGCCACGAAGGGGATGCTGAACTACGCGGCGAAGCTCGGGCCGCGGAGCAGCTATCGGTTCTTCCTGCTCAGGCCAGGGAGCTCCAAGCCCGAGGTGATCGCGTCGAGGGCGGTCCGGGAGCCCGCCTACATGCACTCGTTCGGGCTCACCGAGCGCTGGCTCGTGCTCGCCGAGTTCCCCTACGTCGTCAACCCGCTCAACCTGGCCCTGAGCGGCCGGCCCTACATCGAGAACTACCGCTGGAAGCCGGAGCTCGGAACCAGGTTCCACCTGTTCGACCGCGCGACCGGCGAGAGCGCCGGCCCGTTCGAGGCCGAGCCGCGGTTCGGCTTCCACCACGTCAACTCCTACGAGGAGGACGGCGACGTGATCGTCGACGTCTGCACCTTCGCCGACGCGCAGATCGTCGAGGATCTGTATCTGGAGCACCTGCGCGCAGGCAAGCGCCCCTCTCCGAACAAGCTCGAGCGCTTCAGGATCTCACCCGGCGCCGGGACCGCGACGACCGAGGCGCTGACCGAGGAGTCGATGGAGCTGCCCCGGATCAATTACGGGCGCTGCAACGAGCGTCCGTACCGCTACGCCTGGGGCGTCGGCATGAGTCGTGAGGGATCGTGGCTGGATCGCCTCGTCAAGGCCGATGTCGTCGAGCGCCGCTCCACGATCTGGGAGGAACGCGGCTCCTATCCGGGCGAGCCGGTGTTCGTCGCGGCGCCGGACGGCGAGGCCGAGGACGAGGGCGTCCTGCTCTCGATCGTGCTCGATGGCGATCGGGGCACCTCGTTCCTGCTCGTGCTCGACGCTCATTCCCTCGACGAGCTGGCAAGGGCCGAGGTCCCCCACCACATCCCGTTCGGGTTCCACGGCCAGTTCGCGAGCGTCTGATCTAGCCCGCCGGCAGCGCGTAGAGCGCGATCGCGGCGAAGTGGGCGATCGCGGCGGCGATCACGAGCACGTGGAAGATCTCGTGGTAGCCGAACGTCGCCGGCCTGGGATCGGGCCGCTGGCGCGCATACACGACCGCGCCCGCGGTGTACAGGGCTCCCCCCAGCGCGATCAGGATCCCCGCGCCGATCCCGGCGGTGAGGATGATCGCCGGGTAGCCGATCGCCCCGATCCAGCCGACCGCCAGGTAGACGATCACGCTGACCCACTTGGGCGCCTCGACCCAGACCAATTCGACCACGATCCCGGCGGCGGCGCCGGCCCACACCGCGATCAGCAGTGCCTCGGCGAGCGTCCCGCTCAGCACGAGCAGGCAGAACGGGGTGGCCGTGCCGGCGATCAGGAGGAAGATCATCGAGTGGTCGAGGCGGCGCATCCAGCGACGCACGGCCGGGCGGACCCAGTTGACGCGGTGATATAGAGCGCTCACCCCGAGCAGCGCCGAGAGCGAGACGGCGTAGATTGCGGCGGCGATCGTGGCCCGAGGGGTCGGGGCGGCGACGATCAGGGCGGCTCCGGCGACCAGGGAGGCGAAGAATGCCCACTGATGCGAGACGCCCCGCAGGCGGGGCTTCTGACGCTCGATGAACTGGGCGGCGGCGTCCCTCGCGTCGACGACCGCCTCGGAGGCGGCGACGCGCGCGTCCGCGACGCGCTCCGACGCGCTTGCCTTCGCGTCGGCGACGCGCTGGGCTGCGGCGTCGCGAGCGTCGGTGACGCGCCGGCTCGCGGCGTCGCGTGCGTCGGCGACGCGCTCCTTCGCCCCCGGTCGCCTGTGCTCCGGATCCCCCATTCGGCGCCGAGCCTAACGAACCCGGAAGAAGCGGTGTGAACATGCATCACACCCGTGCGTGAGGCACTACATATAGGGTCACCGGATGGAGGAGAACGCTAGCACTAGTAGAATACGTCGAGTGATCTGCCCCGACTGCCGCGCGCCCACCCACGTTCTCGAGAGCCGTCCCGCCGACGGCGGCGCCGCGGTCCGCCGCCGCCGCGAGTGCACGGCCTGCGGGCGGCGCTTCACGACCTTCGAGCGCCGCGACCCCGAGCCGCTCTATGTAAGGAAGCGCGACGGCGCCCGGCAGCGCTTCGACCGCGACAAGCTGCGCGCGTCGCTTCTGCGCGCCGCCCACAAGCGCCCGGTGTCGGCCGACGACGTCGAGGCGATCGTGCGCCGGGTCCAGGCCGAGGCCGAGAGCGCCGGCGGCGAGCTCGCCGCGGAGCGGATCGGCGATCTCTGCATGCGGGATCTGCGCGAGCTCGATGCCGGCGCCTACCTCCAGTTCGCCGGCACCCTCCCCTCGGTGAACCCGGAAATAGCAGCCGACGGCGGGCCGGGGTCCGTCCGGTCCGTTGGAAAGGATGCAGAGTTACCGCGCAAAGCTGCTTCGAGGAGAGGTCTTGATGAGTAAAACCGCTGCAAAGGACGCACAGGCTGGGACGCGGGGACTGAAGATCGAACGCCGCTTCACGAACCCCGAG
>DASQTZ010000049.1:0-7891 GCA_035641605.1 Gaiellaceae bacterium
TCGTCCGGGTCGCGGAGCCGGAGACGAACCCGAGCCCGCCGTTCTTTAGTGGGGCGGTCGAGACCTGGACCTCCTGGCTGCCCGCCGGGCCGACGACGCCGAGGATCGACGAGTTCGAGGCGAACCGCTCGGCTACCTGAATGGCCTGTGCGGTGTCCGGGAGCTGTGTGTCACCGGAGACGACGCGGAACTTCGTCCTCCGGTGCGATCGGTTGTACCGGGTGACGAAGTAGCGAGCCCATCTCAGCTGTTGCGTGCCGATCGAGGCGGCCGCGCCTGTAATGGGCGCCGCGACGCCGATCGTCCTCGTTCTGCCACAGCGGATCATCGTCTGGTCGGTCACGGTCGGCGACTTGGCCGCCACCGTCGATCCGCCGGCGCTGCTCGTCGCCACAGCGAGCGCTGTGAGCGCCGTGAGGGCCGCCAGGGTCGGAATCAAAGCCTTTCTCATCCTTCCTCCTTCGAAGTTGCCGCAGGAACGGTCATTCTGACTCGTACGCCCTCGAGGCGGGATCGCCTGAGGGATGGAAGACCCCGAGTACTCGCATAGACCCCTTTCCGGTGTTCTCCAAGCAGTGCTCGGCGAGCGGCGGGAGATGCATGGCCGACCCCGGGCCGATCACCCTTTCTTGCCCGCCGAGATGGAGGATTCCTTCTCCATCGATGATGTAGACGATCTCGTCGTAGATATGGCTGTGATCGGGTGCGCGGCCCGGCGCGATCAGGCCCACGAACTGCGTTAGGTCGAGGCAGCCGACGTCCTGGTTCACGAGGTAGCGGAACTCACGGTCTGCACCAGCGCGAAGCACCGGCTGGTCGGCGTATCGGACGGTCCGGCGAGCAGGGTCGATCGCCGTCCCGATCTCGAGCGGAGCTTCGACGACCACGACCACGAGCTCCTCCGGGCCGGCGTTCTCGAGCTCGTACTCCTCCCCTGAGACCACGTACGCGCCCATCTCAGGCTCGAGCGGATGCTCGTCGCCCGCCACGTGAAGCGTCCCTCGACCCGACGAGACGTAGAGGACCTCTTGCGTGGATTCGAGCCGTCGCGGCCCGGACCGCCCCAGCCCGCAGCGAACCACACGCTGCGCGAGACGCTCCGACCCGTGGCTGCGATCGATCGTGACTGTTACGTCGGCGTTATCGATCGCTCCACCACCTCCTTGATCTCCTGGACCGGGAACCGATCACCATCTGCACGGGGTGATTCTCGCACCAGCAGCTATGCGAGGATCGGTTTGATGCCGCCGCCCTTCCGGATCGGGGTCATGCAGCTGACGATGGAGCCTCTCGACGAGATGCTCGAGTCGGCGCGCGTGATGGATCAGGCCGGCATCGACACCGTCTGGCTCGCCGAGGCCTATCCGTGGTGGCGCAAGCACGGCATGGAGGCCCGTTCGTCGACTGTCGTCTCCGGACTGATGGCACGCGCGACGGAGCGGCTGACGATCGGCTGGGGGATCATCTCGCCGTTCACGCGGCACCCGGTGCAGGTCGCGATGGACGCGCGCGTGGTGCAGGAGGCCGCTGGGGCCGGACGCTTTCTGCTCGGATTCGGGACCTCGAAGATCTTCCTCAACAACACGAAGCAGCAGACGAACCGCACGCTCGGGCCGATGCGCGAGTCAGTGGCGATCGTGAGGGGCGTTCTCTCCGGCGAGCGCTTCCAGTACGACGGCCACACGTGGAGCGCCGACATCCCTGAACTGCAGGACGAGGCGCACGCGCCGCGAGAGGTGCCGCCGGTCTACATTGCCGCGACGGCGCCGAAGATGCAGGCGCTCGCGGGCGAGATCGGCGACGGGTGCCTGACGCCGTCGATCACGACACCGGCGTTCGTGCGCTACACGCGGGAAAACGTCGGCCGCGACATCGACATCGGCTGCACGGTGGTCGCCTCGATCGCCGGGGACCGTGACGAAGGCCGTGACGGGGCCCGCGAGATCGCGGGCATGTACCTCGCGAACAAGGTGCAGAACATCCAGGGCTCGGCCGACACGCTGCTCGACCTCGCGGGCATCGAGCAGGACGAGATCCGGCCTGTCGCGGAGGCAATGGAGCAAGTCGGCCGCCTGGCGGCCAAGGAGCTGGTCACGGACGAGCTGCTGGACAAGTGCAAGCCGATCGCAGGGACACCCGAGGACTGCGTCGCGGCGATCGAGGAGTACCGTGACGCCGGCTGCACCCACGTCATGCTCGAGCTCTGGGGCGACCGGCGCCACGACCAGATCCGGATGTTCGGCGAGAAAGTGCTCCCGCAGTTCCGATGATCGACGAGCGGCGACTGGTCGACCTCGCCGTGCGGCTCGTCTCGACTCCGTCGTTCACGGGGTCGGAAAAGGCCTGTGCGAGTGTGATGGCGCGGGAGCTCGAGGAGCTCGGGCTGCAGGTGATGTGGCAGCAGGTCGAGGAA
Organism: Gaiellaceae bacterium; assembly: GCA_035641605.1. Lineage (GTDB taxonomy): Bacteria > Actinomycetota > Thermoleophilia > Gaiellales > Gaiellaceae > JACDAN01. The sequence continues at coordinate 2,414 of DASQTZ010000049.1, forward strand.
GGGCGGGCGAACGTGGTCGGCACCTTGCCGGGCGAAGGCGGCGGCCCGACGCTGATGTTCAACGGGCATACGGACACCTCGTACTCGGGCGACGAGCCATGGCTCCGCGAGATTCTCGGCTTCCGGCCCGAGGGCTTTGAGCGGGACGGACGGATCTACGGGCTCGGGATCTCGAACATGAAGGGCGCTCTGGCCTGCTACGTCGAGGCCGTCCGGTCGCTCGTGGAAGACGGCGTGCGGCTCCGCGGCGACGTGATGATCGCGGCGGTCTGCGGCGAGATCGAGAAGACGCAGCAGGGCGAGGCGCAGGGGGCCGAGTACCGGGGATATGCGGCCGGCTCCCGGTATCTCGTCGCCCACGGCGGCGCCGCCGACATGTGCATCCTCGGCGAGCCGACCGAGAACAAGCTCGTGCTGGCGCACTTCGGCACGTTGTGGTTGCGGCTCCGAGTGCACGGTCCCTTCGTCCACACGGCGTTCTCCCTGGGACGGATCGAGGAGAACTCGATCGTGAGGATGCGGAGCGTCCTCGACCGGGTTCTGGACTGGCTGCCGGAGTGGGAAGAGGAGATGTCCTATGGCGAGGTCCGCGGGGTGGCGAACATCGGCGCGATCCAGGGCGGCTTCGGCTGGCGCGCGTCGCGGACGCCGCATGCGACCGATCTCTTCCTCGACCTGCGCGTACCGCCCGGCGTCCCGATGGCGGATGCCAGACGGCGGGCGCTGGCGTTCGTGCGCGGGCTCGAGGGCGTGGAGACCGAGGTCTACGTGACCGCGCCGGGAGCGGAGATCGACGAGGCCAGCCCTGTGGTCGGCGCCGTCGCCGAGGCGCATGAGGAGGTCTTCGGCTCGGCGCCCGAGCGGGACGTCACGCGGTGGTTCTCGGACGCCTCGGTCCTGACCCGCTACGGAATCGAGACGCTGAACTACGGAACCTCCTCGGGGCTGCCCGACGCCGAGCTGGGCGAGAACCTCGAGATCGAAGGGCTCGCGAAGACGGCCGACGTGTATGCGAGAGCGGCACAGAGGATCTGCGGATGAAGCTCGTCACTTACGACGGCGGCAAGGTCGGGCGGGTCGAGGGCGAAGAGATCGTCCGGCTCGACGTGCCCGACATGCGCATGTACTTCGAACGGGGCGGGGCGGACGAGCAGGGGGAGCGGACGCCGCTTGCCGGAGCCGACCTCGAGCCCCCGATCGTGCCGAAGAAGTTCTTCCACACGGCGGGGAACTTCCGGGAGCACGAGGAGGAGTCGAAGCGGGTCGGCTGGTCGCACGCCATCGCGCCGTGGATCGTCTTCTTCCAGAACGTCGACGCGATCGTCGGGACGGACGACCCCGTCGTCTACCCGGGGCACCTGACCGAGGAGCTGGACTACGAGCTCGAGCTCGCGGTCGTGATCGGGAAGGCCGGCAAGTGGTTCCCGCCGGACGAGGCGATGGACTACGTCGCCGGCTACGTGATCTTCAACGACATCACGGCGCGGGACATCCAGCGACGTGAAATGGAGTCGGGCGTCTTCTCGTTCTGCAAGGCGATCGACACGTTCTGCCCGCTCGGCCCGTGGATCGTCACCGCCGACGAGATCCCCGATCCGCACGACCTCGCGATGGAGCTACGCGTGAACGGCGACGTGCGGCAGACCTCCCACTCGAGCCGGATGTCCGTGACGATCCCGGAGATCGTCTCCCACTACTCGCCGCTCGGGTACAGCGCCGGCGATGTCGTCTCGACCGGGACCGTCAGCGGTGTCGCCGGTTTCAGCGAGGATGCCGCCTCGCTCTACTTGAAGCCGGGCGACGTGATCGAGGCAGAGATCGAAGGGATTGGTGTGCTCCGCAACCCCGTCGTCTCATGGGAGGAGGCTCACGGCGAGCCGGCGCCCGAGCGCGTTCGCTGGTGAGCTGGCCCCGCGACGACACGAAGCTCGCGCGGGTGCGCGCGCTGATGGCGGAGGAGGCGCTCGACGCCCTCGTGGTGCGGGCGCCCGACAACGTCCTCTACCTGACGAACTTCTGGGGGATGAAGGGCTATGACGCGGTCGTCTTCCCGCAGGAAGGAGACCCGACGCTGATCTGTCTCGAGGCCTCGGCCGACGACGCGGCCCGCATGGCCTGGCCGGACGACGTTCGGTTTTTTCGGGGCTACGACGAGCGCGATCCGCGGCCGCCGCCGGCGAGGGCGCTCGACCTGGCGCTCGAAGCCTCGAGGCCGTACGGGAGGATCGGCCTGGAGCTCTCGCTCGGGACGCAAGCCTCGGACCGGATGGTCGGCGAGCCGACGACCTACACGGAGGCCTGGTTCGCCTCGTGGCGGGACGCCGCCGACGCAACACCGCTGCTGGCCGAAGCCCGCGCGATCAAGACGCCGCAGGAGTTGGAGCGCATTCGCCTGGCGAACGAGATCGCGGCGTCTGCGATGGAGCACGTCCGCGCTGAGCTCCGCCCGGGGATGAAGGAGAGCGAGGCGGCGGCACTCTGGAACGGCTTCGTTCACGGCGAGGGCACCGGGTGGGAGCGGAAGGTCGAGCTCGCGCTCGGGTTCTCGCTCGTCTGGTCGGGCGAGGGCATCCGCACGTTCACGGCCACGGGTGACCGACCCGTCCAGGAGGACGAGCCCACACTCTTCGAGATCTGGGTCTGCGCTGACGGCTACTGGTGCGATCACACGAAGAACCTCTGTCCGGGTCGGCTCTCCGCCGACTACGAGCGCCTGCATGAGAGCCTGATGGACGTGTACGAGCGGGCGATCGACTTCTGCCGGCCGGGGGCGAGCCTGCCCGAACTCGACCGGCTCGTCCGGGACGGGATCGCGGAGGCCGGGTACCCCGGCCAGCCGTCGCACCCGATCGCCCACGGCGTCGGCGCCCGGGCTCACGAGCCGCCGTATGCTCACCAGGCCGGCACGGGCACGATCGAGCAGGGCATGGTCCTGGCGATCGAGCCCGGGGCCTACTGGGAGGGTGGCGGCGGCCTGCGCGTCGAGGACAACTTCCTGATCACGGCCGACGGAGCCGAGAAGCTCTCGCCTTTCCCGGACGGGATCGTCCGGTGATCTGGACCGGCGCGCTCAACCGGCCTCACGAGGTGCAGGCGGAGGTCGGCTTCTACGATACGACGCTGCGCGACGGCGAGCAGACGGTCGGCGTCGTCCTCATGCCCGAGGAGAAGCTCGAGATCGCGCGGGCCCTCTCGGAGGCGGGCGTCGAGCGGATCGAGGCCGGCTTCCCGCGTGTCTCCGCCGACGACTGGGAGGCGGTCAGGCTGATCTCCGAGGCCGGCCTGGACGCCCAGATCTGGGGCTTCTCGCGGGCGGTTCGCGCCGACGTCGAGGCCCTGGTCGAGCTCGGAGTCCCGGCCAGCGTGATCGAGTCCCCGATCTCCGAGCTGAAGCTGCGCGCCCTCGGAGTCTCCCGGGAGGAGATGCTGAACCGGATCCGCTCGGCGGTGTCGTACGCCGTCGAGAACGGCATCCTCGTGGCGTACTTCGGCGTCGACTCGACCCGCGCCGAACCGGATTTCTACGACGCCGCGTACGCGGCGGCCGTCGAGGCGGGCGCGGCCGAGGTGGTCGTGGTCGACACGATCGGCGTCGCCGGCCCGGAGGCGGTGGCCGAGCTCGTCGGCCGGACGCGCGAGCGTGTCGGGCCGGAGATTCCGGTTCATTTCCACGGTCACAACGACTTCGGCCTAGCGACCGCGAACGCCGTGGCCGCCGTGAAGGCCGGGGCGCGCTGGATCCACGGCACGGTAAACGGGATGGGCGAGCGGGCCGGAAACGCCAACCTCGGCGAAGTCGCGCTGACCCTACGGGCGGTGTACGGGGTCGAGACGGCGCTCGACCTGACGAAGGTCCGTGGTCTCGCGGATCGCGTGCAGAAACTCTCGGGGTACAAGCTCGAGCCGTGGAAGCCCCTCACCGGCGAGAACCTCTTCCGCCGGGAGAGCGGGGCGGTCGCGAGCCAGTTCCACGAGCCCGAGGCGATCGAGCCGTACTCGTCCGAGCTCGTCTCCGCCGACCGCGGCATCGTCCTCGGCAAGAAGAGCGGCCTCGACTCGATCCGCATCAAGGCAGACGAGCTCGGCTTCGAGGTGCCCGAGGAGGACCGGGCCGGTCTGCTGGAGGCGGTGAAGAAGCTCGGAACCCAAAAGCGCGGGCTGGTGACGGACGAGGAGTTCCGCCGGCTCGCCGAGGAAGGAGCAAGGAGATGAGTCACCATCGCGAGCTCGTCAACCCACCCGATCTGCATCCGGCGCCCGGGTTCAGCCACGTCGCCCTCGCGGAGGGCAGGAAGGTCGTCCACTTCGCAGGCCAGCTCGGCATCGGGCAGGACTTCTCGCTCCTCGCGGACGACCTCTACGGTCAGACCGCGGCGGCGATGCGGAACCTGAAGCTCGCGATGGACGCGGTCGGCGTCGTCTGGGACGACATCGTTCGACGGACGATCTATACGACCGAGCCGACCGAGTACGAGACGATCACGCGGGCGATCGACGAGGTCACTGCCGGCGCCGAGCATCCCGCCCAGACGATCGTCGGCATCACAGGACTGGCGGTGCCCGGCTGCCTGATCGAGATCGAATGCACGGCGGTCCTCTCCTGAGCCGGTCGTACGACGCCGTCATCGTCGGGAGCGGGGTCAACTCGCTCACCTGCGCTGCGTTCCTCGCGCGCGCCGGCTGGAGCGTCGCCGTCCTCGAACGAGAGGACGAGCTCGGCGGGGCGGTGCGGACGGCGGAGCTGACCGAGCCCGGCTACCTGCACGACGTCTTCAGCGCCTGGCATCCCCTGTGGGTCGGCGGACCGGCGCACGCCGAGCTGGGAGACGAGCTGGGCCGGCACGGCCTGGAGTACCTCAACACCGACCTGCCGACGGCGACGGCGTATCCGGACGGCGAGGCGGCCTTCCTCCTTCGGAGCGCAGACGCGAACGCCCAGGAGTTCGATCGTCATGCGTCAGGCGACGGCGACGCCTGGCGCGCCATGCTCGGCGAGTTCTTCCCGAATGCGGACCTCGCGTTCGGCGTGCTGGGGACGGAGCTCTGGTCCAAGGCGGGACTCGGCCTCGGAATGAAGGCCTACCGCCGCCTGGGTCGGCGCGGCGCTGCCGAGTTCGCGGGGCGAATGCTCGTCTCCAGCCGAGACTGGCTCACGGAGACCTTCCGGTCGGAGCGCGCGCACGGGCTGCTCGCGCCGTGGGTGCTCCACACCGGCCTCGGCCCGGACGCCGCCGCCTCGGGGTTCATGACCCAGGTGATCGCCGTGGCCGTGCAGGAGGGCGGGATGCCGATCCCGCGCGGCGGCGGTGCCAAGCTCGTGGACGCGCTGGTCTCGCTGATCGGCGCCGACGGCGGGGTCTGCGAGGCAGGGCGGAACGTCGAGCGGGTACTCGTCGAGGACGGCAAGGCGACGGGCGTCCGGCTCGCCGACGGCGAGAGCATCCGCGCCGCGCGGGCGGTGATCGCGAACGTCACTCC
>DASQTZ010000050.1:0-10272 GCA_035641605.1 Gaiellaceae bacterium
GCAGTGTGAAGGGCATCCCGTTGGCTTTGCGAAGCGGCTTGCCGTCGCGCAGGACGCGATAGTGCCCGGGCGTCGACTCGACCGTGAGGCCGACGGCTTCGAGCCGGCGGATGAACTCGCGGACGTCCTTCCTTTGCCCCATGGCTCCAGTCTTACGCTTCCATGACCGCCGGGGGTTCAATGCCGTCACGGTAGGCGCCGTGAGCCCGACGCTCGAGCATTTCTCTCTCGAACGCCGCCGAGAAGGGCGATTGACCACTGGGTGGATTCGAACCTACGAGCGACCTCGCGGCCGCTGGGGTTTTCAAGGTCTGCGGGGGTGGGCCTCTCCGCTCAGGTAGGCCGTTCTCCACTCGCTCCGATCGGCTCAGGTCACCTCCGGTCGGCTCCAATGGGCAGAAGTTCGGGCAGAAGTTCGCGCAAAGTTCGGCTGGCGCGGGCGTGCAGTTGCGCTTCGTGGCTCTGCTACTCGGCTCGCTCGTCTTCCGCGTGCGCGTCTTCCGCGTGCGCGCGCGCGAGACGCCGCCGGGAATCTCCGATCAGACGCCGGCCGTCTTGGCGGATCCGGTAGGCCGTCCTACTGATCGAGTTCGAATCCCACGACGCGGAGCGCGACGGATTCCTGACTTTCGATCTTCCGGCCGCCTGATTCCGCGTCGCGCATCCGGTCCATCGTCGACGCACTCGCTGCGAGAGCCTCAGCGGTCTCCCAGAGGCTGAGGGCGATGATGCGCGTTCCGTCGTCCTCGGAGGCGACGACGATGCCCTTGAAGCCCTCTAGCCCCTTCAGCGTCGGCAGCACTTGCGGGAACACCTCGGCGGTCGCATCGCGTTCGTCCGGCGCGAGCACCGTCGTGGTCAAGCGTGCATAGATCAGGCATGGCCATCCTAACCAGAGGCCCCGCCGCGTCGAAAACGAAACCTAGTGACTCGAGGCGGGCCCGGTGACGCCCCACCAGGTGTCGCGACCGCGGAGCGCGTCCTCGCGCTCCTCGAGGTCGCGCTCACGGCGCTCGAGCGCGTCGACCCGCTTGCGGAGCTCGGCTTCTGAGGCCTCGACACGCCGGTCGCGCTCGGCGAGGCGGCGCTCGTGGGCAAGGAGGCCCTGCTGCTTAGCCTCGAGATCGTGTTCTCGGCGTCGAAGCTTGTCGTCTTGCTCGCGAAGCTCGTGCTGTCTCGACGAGACCGTCGCTTCCCGTCGCGTGAGGTCGGCCTGCGTCAGTAGCCGTCGGTGGTCGGCCTCCTCGAGCCGCTTCACGCGCTCGTGTAGCTCACGAGCGCGCTCCTGAGCCGCGGCAAGCTCCTGCCTGGCTTCGGCACGTACTTGGCCCAATGCCACCTCGGCCCGGTCGAGCTGGCGAATGAGATGATCAATCCGCGGCTGGCCGCTGATGTCGTCCGCCCCGAGCTCGGCTAGTCGCCGTTCGAGGTGCTCGAGCTCGCTCTCCTGCTGCTCCGCCTTGGCGGTGCGCTCGAGCAGGTCCGCTTCCCGGCGCTGGAGATCTCGCTCGACCGTGTCGAGCTCCGTGCCTCGCTCGTCGAGCATGTCCACCGCACTGCGCATGACGTGCCGCTCGATGCGGCTGCCCAGGCGCTGGCGAAAGCTGTTGTCGAGGTCGGACATGGCGGCCCTAAAACCATCGGCAGCGTTGGCGCTGCGCTTTACCCAGGCCAAGCGCCGGCGAGCTTGCGGCGCGTCTCGACCAGGTGCTCGGGCAGCACCTTCACGTCGGCCAGGACGGGCATGAAGTTCGTGTCGCCCGCCCAGCGCGGCACCAGGTGAAGGTGGACGTGGTCAGTGACGCCTGCGCCCGCGATCCGCCCGAGATTCCAGCCGATGTTGAAGCCCTGCGGGCCGTAGAGCTGCGCCAGCGCACCCATGCCCTGGCTCGTCAGGCGGTGGATCTCCAAGGCTTCGCCGTCACCGAGCTCCGAGAACTCGCCAACGTGCCGATACGGCGCCACCATCAGGTGTCCGGACGCGTACGGGAACTTGTTCAGGAGCGCGAACGCCTCCCGGCCGCGGTGGACGACGAGCCCGGCTTCGTCCTCGCCCTCCGCGGCGCGACAGAAGATGCAGCCCTCCTGCTCGTCGGCCTGCTCGATGTACTCGAGGCGCCACGGAGCCCACAACGGTTTGGTCACGCGCGGAGGTTAGAACCTCCAACCCGCGGAAAAGAACTGGACAGATGATTCCGCGAGCCGCTCTGGCTGTCGTGCCGGCTCTCCTCGTCGCAGGTGTCTCGAGCGCGGCAGGTCAGCAGCCGGCGCCGACCTGCCTCGACGAGCGCGCCACGATCGCCGGCACTCCGGGCAACGACGTTCTTGCGGGCACGGCCGGACAAGACGTGATCGTCGCGCTGCAGGGAAACGACACTGTGGACGGGGGCCTGGGTGACGATCTGATCTGCGCCGGTGACGGCGACGACGTAGTGCTGGGAAACAACGGAGCCGACGGACTCGTCGGTGGGCTCGGCAATGACCGGCTCGACGGCGGCGCTGGCGAACTCAATATCGCGGTTTACTTCGAGGCACCGGGCGCCGTGGCCGTCGATCTCGCCGCGGGCAGCGTGACGGGCGCCTCTGGAAGCGACTCGCTCGTCAACATCAACGCGGTCGTCGGCTCGCGCCGCGCCGACACGCTCAAGGGCGGTACCGGCGAGGACCTGTTGGTCGGTCTTGGCGGCAACGATGTGCTCGCCGGTCGCGGCGGGAACGACCTGCTGAGCGGATCCGCCGGCGACGACCGGCTGACGGGCGGCGGCGGTGTCGACATCGCGGACTACAGCTCTTTGCGGCGCCTGATCCGCGTCAATCTCACCACGGGCCGTGCCTTCGGCGAAGGCCGTGACCGGCTCCGGGAGATCGAAGGCGTAGTCGGCGGCGTGCGGGGCGACAAGCTGATCGGCGACCGCCAACCGAACCTGCTCTTCGGCGGAAACGGAAACGACACGATCGAGGGGAGAGCAGGCCGGGACACCCTCGACGGCGGCCAAGGACGAGACCGCCTGAACGGCGGCGCCGGTCGCGACACCTGCCGCGGAGGCGAGGTCAAGGAGCGCTGCCCGTAGGGCTTAGAAAAAGCGCTTCAGCCTGAAGAAGGCGAGTAATCCGGCCAGGACCCCGACGATCGCAACCAGGATGATCCAGAACGCGGCTGCAGATCCTTCGCCGGGAAACGCAACGTTCATCCCGAAGACGCTGGCGATCAGCGTCAGCGGCAGGAGGAGGACGCTGAAGACCGTCAGCACGCGGAGCACATCGTTCTGCCGGTGCGACAGCGCGGCCTCGTTCGTCGCCTCGAGCGCCTCCACGACCTCCTTGTAGTTGTCGAGGAGGTCCCAGATTCGCTCGGAGGCGTCGACGAGGTCGTCGAAGTAGAGCTCGAGGTCCTGCGGCAGGAAGCGCTCTACGTGGCGCTCGAGCAACCGCAGGATCGGACGCTGTGGCTTGATGATCTTGCGGTAGGAGATGATCTCCTGCTTCGCCTTGGAGATGTCCCGAACGATCTCCTCGAAGCGGTCCTCGTCGATGTCGTCCTCGATCCGGTCGAGCTTGTGGCCGATCTTGTCGAGGATCGGGAAGCAGTAGTCGAAGAGATCGTCGAGGACGTGGTAGAGGAGATAGCCGGAGCCTTTGCCGAAGAGGCTCTCGCGCAGCTCGAGATCGTCGGAGCAGCGCTGGAAGAGGCGGGTGACGGGCAGCAGCTCGACCGTCGGCAGGGTGACGAGGTAGTCGGGGCCGAGGAAGACGTCGAGCTCGCCGGCATTCAGCCGCTGGATCGCCTTGTCGTAGACCGGGAAGTGAAGGACGACGAAGCGGTAGTCCTCGTACTCGTCCACCTTCGGGCGCTGCCGCTTCGAGAGCACGTCCTCGACGTCCAGCGGGTGCCAGCCGAAACGCTCGGCGAGCCCCGTCGCCTCGGTCTTCGTCGGCGAGTCGAGGTGAATCCAGCTGAGGCCGTCCGCGCGGAGCTCCGCGGGCTCACGTGCAGGCGGCGCGACGATTTCGCGCGTGTCGCGGGAGCGCGACCGGATGCGGGGAAGGCTCGGCATTTGCTACTGAACCGTACCCGCGCGGGACGCATAATCCTCTCGGCGTGATCGTCGACATGGCGCTCTACGAGAACGGTCGCCGCCGTCTGGGCGAGGTCGATCTCGAGCAGGCGTACGAGAGCTGCCGCAGTCCCGAGTGCTTCGCCTGGATCGGACTCCATGAGCCGACCGAGGAAGAGTTCGACTCCGTGCGGCGCGAGTTCGATCTCCACGAGCTTGCGGTCGAGGACGCGATCAAGGCGCATCAGCGCCCGAAGCTCGAGGTCTACGGCGACTCGCTGCTCATCGTCCTCAAGACCGCCCATTACGTCGAAGGCGGCCCAGCCGTCGAGACCGGCGAGATCCAGATTTTCATCGGCGATGGTTTCATCGTCACGGTGCGGCACGGCGAGACGAAGCTCCACGACGTCCGCCTTCAGCTGGAACAGCGGCCCGAGCTCCTCCGCCTCGGCCCGGGCGCAGCCCTGCACGCGATCATCGACCGGGTCGTCGACGACTACGCGCCGGTGGTCGACGCGCTCGACACGGAGATCCGCAACCTCGAGGCCGAGGTCTTCTCTGAGCAAAAGGCGGACGCAACACGGCGGATCTACAGCCTCAAGCGCGAGGTCTTGGAGCTCTACGACGCCGTGGCGCCGCTCGCCGAGCCCGTCGATCGACTCGAGCGAATGGACTCGTCGCTCATTCCCAAGGAGCTCCGTCCCTACTTCCGGGACGTCAAGGATCACGTTCTCCGCTATATCCGCGAGGTCGACGCGTTCCGTGAGTTGCTCACCAGCATTCTCGCCGCGAACCTGACTCAGGCCAGCGTCCGTCAGAACGAGGACGTCCGCAAGATCTCGGCGTGGGCGGCGATCGTTGCCGTGCCGACGCTGATCACCGGCATCTACGGGATGAACTTCGAGCACATGCCCGAGCTCGGCTGGACGCTCGGCTACCCGCTCGCGCTCACGCTGATGGCGCTCGTCTGCGTCCTGCTCTACCGCAACTTCAAGCGGGCGGGGTGGCTCTAACGCCCCGCGGCTAGACTGAGCCGCTCAGCGCCTGTAGCTCAGGGGATAGAGCGCGCGCCTCCGGAGCGCGAGGTCGCAGGTTCGATTCCTGCCAGGCGCATCGTCGGCGGCCGCGCGGTCGGAAGCGGAATCGTGATGCGCGCGCCGGTCTCCGGCCGGCTGACCTCGACAAACGCATGGGGGCCCGATTTGCCCGCCACCGTGTCCACGCGGAGGCGCACCTCACCGGCGCCGTCGTCGAACGCCTTGCAGGCGTTGACCACCAGCTTCGTGATCAGTTCGCGCAGTTCGGATGGGTCCACGTCGACCTCAGGCGTGTCCGTGAACTGGCACGTGAAGATGATCGCGTCCGGCAGCACCGATGCGAGCAGTTCGAGCGTCTCGGCCACGAACGCTCGCAGGTCGATCCGCTCGGTCCGCATGGAGCTTGCATCGTCCGTTCGGCGTGCGAAAGACGTCCCTCGGATGAGTGGAAGCGATGACAGGAGGAAGCACTGGCCGCGCTAGAGTCCGAATCGTGCAGCTGTCGGCGCGGATCGAGGCCCTGCCGCTCGCCGAGCCGTTCGTCATCGCACGCAGTACGACCGAGGTCGCCGAGGTCGTGTGGGTCGAGCTCGAGCACGACGGCGAGCGAGGCTACGGCGAGGCCGCGCCGGTCGACCGCTATCACGAGTCGGCGCAATCGGCGCTGGCGTACCTCGAGGAGGCGGCGGACTCGCTCGGCGAGGATCCGTTTGCGCTCGAGGAGCTCATGAGCCGGCTGCCCGAGCGTGAGTACGCGGCGCGTGCGGCGATCGACGCCGCGCTCCACGACCTCTGCGGCAAGCTTTCGGCCCTCCCCGTGTGGCGCCTTCTCGGGCTCCGCCGGGCCGGGCCGCCGACCTCCTGGACGATCGGTCTCGGAGATCCGGACGAGATGGCCCGCAAGGCCGAGCGGGCGACGGCCTTCAAGGGTCTCAAGCTGAAGCTCGGCGGGAGAGACGGGCGGGACGTGGAGCGCGTTCAAGCGGTCCGGAGGGTCTGGCCGGGGCCGATCCGGGTCGACGTCAACGAGGGGTGGGAGGACGTCGAGGAGGCGCTTGAGGCAATCGCGCAACTGGCCGAGCTCGGCGTCGAATACTGCGAGCAGCCTTTACTCGCCGGCGATCCGGCGGGCGAACGCCTGAAAGAGCGGTCACCGCTTCCGATCTACGTGGACGAGGATTGCCACACGTTGCAAGACATCCGGGAATGCGCGCAACGAGGCCACGGAGTGAACATCAAGCTGGCGAAGTCGGGTGGGATCCGGGAAGCGGTCCGGATGGCGCACGCGGCCCGGGCCCTCGGTCTCGGCGCCATGCTCGGCTGCATGGTCGAGTCGGGCCTGGGGATCGCGGCGGGCGCGTCGATCGCCAGCCTCTTCGACCACGTCGACCTCGACGGCAACCTGCTTTTACGGGAGGATCCGTGGCCCGGCGTTCAGCTCGCCGAGGGCGTGCAGCTGCCATCAGAATCGCTGGGTCTTGGCGTCACAGAAGCGATATCTAGTCCTCGCTGAGGGCAAGTCCGGCGACGAGCACTACGGGAAGACGATGCGCGGCATCGTCCACTACGGCCCTCACCCCGTCGTCGCAATCCTCGACTCGACGAGAGCGGGGGAGAGCTACGGGGGGATTCCCATCGTCGCGACGGTCGAGCAGGCCGTCCCCCTCGGCCCAACGACGGCCGCCGTCGGCGTCGCCACCCAGGGTGGCCGCTTCCCACCGGCGTGGCGCGAGCTCTTGAAGGACTCGATCCGTGCGGGGCTCGACCTCGAGAGCGGTCTGCACGAGTTCATCAGCGACGACGCGGAGCTCGCCGGGCTCGCAGAGGACTACCGCGTCGAGCTCCGAGACCTGCGCAAGCCGCCGGCCGACCTCAGCGTCCCCACAGGCGAGAACCTGACAGTGCCGGCGACGATCGTGCTCACCGTCGGCTCCGACTGCGCGATCGGCAAGAAGACCGTCGCCGTCGAGCTCGACCTGGCGGCGCGGCGGCGCGGCCTCGCCTCGGTTTTCGTCCCCACTGGCCAGACCGGCATCTGGATCGCGGGTTGGGGGATTGCGATCGATGCCGTCGTCTCGGACTTTCTCGCGGGCGCCGCCGAACGCCTCGTCGTCGAAGGCGCTGCCCGCGGCGGCGAGCTCCTGTGGGTCGAAGGGCAAGGATCGCTGGTGCATCCGGCGTATTCCGGGGTCACCATGGGCCTGATGCACGGTGCCACGCCGCATGCGTTCGTCCTCGTCCACAAGGCGAGGGCGACTCACACCGAGGGATACCCAGACCATCCGCTGCCGCCGCTTCGGGCGCTGATTGACCTGCACGAGCGGGCATCGCTGCCGCTGCGGCCGGCGAAGGTGGCGGCGATCGCCCTGCACACCGGCTCGCTCGAGGAGGACGACGCTCGCGCCGAGATTGCGCACGTCGAGGCCGAGACCGGCCTACCGGTCGACGATCCGGTGAGGTTCGGAGCGGATACGCTGCTCGACGCGGTCTTGGAACGATTACGGGGTCTTCGATGAACAAACCTCTCGCGCTACTCGTCTGCCTGCTCGCTGCGCTCGCCGCGGCGGCGCCCGCGCTCGCGGATCTCAACGTCGGCGTCGCCGACGACGGCGGGAAGCTTGCCGAAGACGGTGGGGCCTGGTTCGTCGCCCAGATGCGTGAGGTGGGTCTCCAGGAGAACCGGATCACGGTCGGCTGGGATCCGGACCAGCCGACGACAATCAAGGACAAAGAGCAGCTCGATCGTTACCTGGCCATCGCGAGCGCAAACGGGATCCGCGTGATGATCCTGATCTCCCCGACCCGCGCCCGGGCGTTGACGAGCACGCGGACGGCGGTTCCCGACTTCGTCCGCTTCGTGGCGCAGGTTGCGAGGACCTACCCGATGGTCAAGGAGATTGGCGTCGGCAACGAGCCGAACCAGCCTCGGTTCTGGCAACCGCAGTTCTCCAGTAGCGGCAGAGGTCTGGCCTGCGGTGCCTACGAGCGGGTGCTGGCGCAGGCCTACGACGCGCTCAAGGCGGTCGACAACACGATCACCGTGATCGGCGTCTCACTGTCGCCGCGGGGTAACGACAATCCGCTGGCGGCGGTCAACGGCTCGACTTCGCCGGTGCGGTGCATCCGCGAACTCGGGTTGGCATACCGGGCGAGCGGGCGTAAGCGTCCGATCATGGACGAGCTTGCCTTTCATCCGCATCCGAATTCGTACTCGGACAACTTCCTCGTCGGCTACCGCTGGCCCAACGCCGGCACCTCGAACCTCGGGAGGATCAAGCAGGCGATCTGGGACGCATTTGCGAGAACCGGTCAGCCGACCTTTGCCGAGGCCGGGAAGCCCGCCTACAAGGTGGCGCTGCCGCCGCTTCGCATCCGCCTTAACGAGGTCGGCTGGCAAGTCGGTGTCCCGTCGGCCTCGATGCACGCGTACTACGGACGCGAGTCGGTGGCCAGGCTGGCGGACGAACGCTCCCAGGCGGACATCTACGCGGCGCTGATCCCCTACTTCGCGTGCGATGCATCAGTTCGCTCGATGCTCTACTACGGCCTCGTCGACGAGCCCGACCTCGATCGCTGGCAGGCCGGCATGATCCGGGCCGACGGCACCAGGCGACCGTCGTTCGGAACCGTTCGCTCGGCGCTCTCGCGCGGCCTGGCCCACTGCAGCCGCCGCCCCACGACCTGGCGCCACACGACCAGGGTCGTCGGTGCGACCGCGCGCTTCGGCGAGCGCCGCCGCTCCGCTTCGGACACCTCCTGGTCGTTCGTCGCCGCTTCCGAGGAGGCGAGCACGTTCCGGGCCGCGATGTACCGCCTGAAGCGCCCCGGTCTCTCGGCGGCCAAGCGAAGACAGCTTCGGGCGGCGGTCGGCGTCCGGCGTACGCCGAAACCGGTGTTCTCGGCGCGGGGGAAGGTGCGTGCGCACCTCGGAACGTTCATCCGCTTTCCACGAAAGCGCCTGGCATCCGGCTACTACGTCTTCGCGCTCAGGATGGCCGCTGAGATGAACCCGACGAGGCAGGCGGTGCTGGTCTCGAAGCCGTTCGCAGTCGGAACCGCCAAGCGCTGATGCGAGACCCGCGCGTCGAGCGGCTCGCCGACCTGCTCACCGGCTACTCCCTCGGCATCGGGACGGGTCAGACGCTGCGGATCGATGGTGACGAATCGACTCTCCCACTGGCGGCGGCGCTCTATCGATCGGGGCTGCGCCGAGGCGCACTTCCCTACCTGAAGGTAGTTCCCGCGGGCCTGGACGAGATCCTCCTCGCCGAGGGAAACGAGGATCAGCTCGCGTTCATCCCAGAGGGAGAGCAAGTCCAGACGGAGGAGATCGACGCCTGGGCTGCGATCTGGTCGTCCTCGAACACGCGCGCCCTGACGAGGATCGATCCGGAGCGGCGGCGGACGCACCTTTCCGCCCACTACCGGCTGGTCAACCGCCGGTGGCAGCGGATCAGCGCCGGCGAGCTGACCTTCTGCGGGACCCTGTTCCCGACCCAGGCACACGCCCAAGATGCGGAGATGTCACTTGCCCAGTACGAGGACTTCGTCTACGGCGCCTGCCACGTCGATGGTGACGGGGACCCGATCGCGCACTGGGAATCCGTCTCGTCCGAGCTGACCTCGCGGGCCGACCAGCTGGACGGCGTGCGCGAGTTGCGGATTGTCGGCCCCGAAACCGACCTGCGGCTGATCGTCGAAGGTCGGCCGTGGATCGCTTCCGACGGCAAGCACAACATGCCCGACGGCGAGGTCTTCACGAGCCCGGTCGAGACGGGCACGGAGGGGAAGATCTTCTTTGCGTTCCCGTCGATCTTCCAGGGCCACGAGGTCGAGAACGTCCGGCTGCAATTCGAGGGCGGACGCGTCGTTCATGCCGAGGCCTCCACGGGTCAGGACTACCTGCGAACCCTGATCGCCACCGACGAGGGCGCCGCCGTCCTGGGCGAAGTCGCGTTCGGGCTCAACTACGAGATCGACCGCTTCACCCGGGACATCCTCTTCGACGAGAAGATCGGCGGCACGATGCACGTCGCTCTTGGCGGCGGGTTCGACGAGGCCGGCACGGAGAATTCGTCCGATCTGCACTGGGACTTGATCTGCGACCTCCGCGAGCAGGGCGAGGTCTACGCCGACGGCGAGCTCATCTGGCGGGCCGGAAACTTCCTCGCCGAGCCGGC
>DASQTZ010000051.1:0-4916 GCA_035641605.1 Gaiellaceae bacterium
CGAGACGATGTTGCTCGAGGACCGGCGATACGCGCCGGACCCCGAGTTCGCGGCGCAGGCGAACGCTCAGGCCGAGCTGTACGACCTCGACTTCGAGGAGCTCTGGGCGCGCGAGTCGCAACGCCTCACCTGGTTCGAGCCCTGGACGACGCTGCTCGAGTGGAAGCCGCCGTACGCGAAGTGGTACCTCGGCGGCAAGCTCAACGTCTGCTTCAACTGCGTCGACCGCCATGTCGAGGCGGGACGGGGCGGCAAGGTCGCCTACCACTGGGAGGGGGAGCCCGACGGCGACCGGCGCGAGCTGACCTACGCCGACTTGCAGGCGGAGATCGTCCGGTTCGCGAACGCGCTGAAGGAGCTCGGCGTCCGGAAGGGGACGAAGGTCGCGATCTACATGGGCATGGTCCCCGAGCTCGCGATCGCGATGCTTGCCTGCACGCGGCTAGGCGCGCCGCACACGGTCGTCTTCGGCGGCTTCTCCGCCGACTCGCTCTCCGGCCGGATCAACGACATGGGCTGCACGGTGCTCGTGACCCAGGACGAGGCGTGGCGCCGCGGCGCCAAGGTGCCGCTGAAGCAGATCGCCGACGAGGCGATGGGCAGTGCGCCGGGAATCGAAACGTGTGTCGTCCTACGCAGGACCGAGGGGGAGGTCTCGATGGAGCGAGGCCGGGATGCTTTCTGGAACGAGGTCGTCGAGGGCAAGCCCCACGACCCGGAGTCATGTCCCTGCGAGCCGATGGACTCCGAGGACCTGCTGTTTCTGATGTACACGTCGGGCACGACCGCGAAGCCGAAGGGCATCGCCCACACGACAGGCGGCTACCTCGTCGGCACGGCCTCGACGCACCACTACATCTTCGACCTGAAGCGCGACGACGACGTCTACTGGTGCGCGGCCGACATCGGCTGGATCACCGGCCACAGCTACATCGTCTACGGGCCGCTGGCGAACGGCGCGACCTCCGTGATCTACGAGGGCACGCCGGACTTTCCGGGCAAGGATCGCTGGTGGGACATCGTCGAGCGCTACGGGGTCACGATTCTCTACACGGCACCGACGGCGATCCGGGCACACATGAAGTGGGGGCCCGAGCACGCGCAGAAGCACGACCTGTCGTCGCTCAGGCTGCTGGGCTCGGTCGGCGAGCCGATCAACCCCGAGGCGTGGATGTGGTACCGCGAGCACATCGGGGGAGACCGCGCCCCGGTCGTCGACACCTGGTGGCAGACCGAGACCGGGATGATCATGATCACGCCGCTGCCGGGGCTCACGACCACGAAGCCGGGGTCGGCGACCAAGCCGTTCCCCGGCGTCGACGCGGCTGTCTTCGACGAACAGGGAAACGAGGTGGGGCCCGGCGGCGGCGGCTACCTCGTTCTCCGCAAGCCGTGGCCGGCAATGTTGCGCGGGATCTACGGCGACCACGAGCGGTACGTGCAGACGTACTGGTCGAACTACCCTGGTGTCTACTTCGCAGGTGACGGCGCGCGGATCGACGAGGACGGCGACTTCTGGCTCCTGGGCCGCGTGGACGACGTGATGAACGTCTCCGGCCACCGAATCTCGACGATCGAGGTCGAGAGCGCCCTCGTGGATCACCCGTCGGTCGCCGAGGCGGCGGTGTGCGGCCGGATGGACTCTCAGAGCGGCCAGGCGATCGTCGCGTTCGTGACGCTCAAGGGCGGCGAGGACGGGTCCGAGGAGCGGCTCGCCGAGCTCCGCGACCACGTCGGCACCAAGATCGGCCCGATCGCGAAGCCGGCGAACATCGTCTTCACCCCAGAGCTGCCGAAGACGCGCAGCGGGAAGATCATGCGGCGGCTCCTACGGGACGTCGCGGAGAACCGACCGCTGGGCGACACCACGACGTTGGCCGACCCCACGGTCGTGGAGGAGATCCGAGAACGCGGTACCAGCGAGCAGACGGAGGAGTAGATGGGCGGATACACGCACATGAGCGTCCTCGACGTCGAGGACTCGGCCGAGAAGTTCGGCTTCGGCGACACGCACGAGACGCGGTTCGGGCACGGCGACTTCGAGGCCGAGCAAACCGGCTTCAGCCTGCACCGCTTCAAGCCGGGAAAACGGCAGCCGTTCGGTCACCGGCACGACGCGGCGGAGGAGATCTACTTCGTCGTCTCGGGCTCTGGCCGCGTCAAGCTCGACGACGACATCCTCGAGCTGCGGCCGTGCGAGGCCGTCCGCGTCGCACCGGGTGTCATGCGCCAGTTCGAGGCGGGCAACGAGGGGCTCGAGATCCTCGCCTTCGGCCAGCGGCACGCCGAGGACCGGGGCGAGGTCGTCCAGGGCTGGTGGAGTTAGACCACCGGCAGCTCGGCGTCGACCTCTACAACGACGCGTGGCGGCTGCTCGAGAAGGAGCGGGCCCCCGAGGAGGACGACGAGCTGTTGCATCAGGCGCACGCTTCGACCTACCACTGGTTGCAGGCACCCGAATGCGAGCCGAAGAACCGGGCGCGCGGCGAATGGCTGTGTTCCCGGGCCTATGCGGTGCTCGGACGAGCCGAGCCTGCACTCCACCACGCTGAACGCTGCCGGGCGATCGTCGAGGCGAATCCGGACAACATGGACGAGTTCGACCTCCCGTTCGCCTACGAAGCGCTCGCTCGGGCGCACCTGGTGGGCGGCGCCGAGGACGAGGCCGAGCGTTACGAGAGGGCCGCTCGCGAGGCCGGAGCCGCGATGACCGATGCGGAGGACCTCGAGCATTTCGAGGAGGCGCTCGCGTCGATCAGGTAGCCGACGAGCTTCGAAGCTTTAGTTACCGAGCAGCTCGTCCGCGACGTCGCGGCGAGCCCGCAGCTCCCAGATGAGGAGCCACGTGGCGAAGACGACCCCGCTGGCCAGCACGACCGGAACGATCCAACGACCCACTCCCACGTCGAGGAAGGCGACAAGCATGAGCGGCCAGAAGACGAAGAGGAACGAAAGCCCGAGGCCGCAAGCGATGCAGCCCAGTGTGAGTACGAGCAGGCTGCCATTACTCGGTACGACGAGATCCGCAGAGGTGATGTCGCGTTCGACCTTGATGGGGCGCGTGTTGGCCTCGAACGAGGCTCTGTTCCAGTCCTTCGACATCAGCTACGCGTCTCAGCGTACTCCTGCGGATGCGGCGGAGGCCTTCCGCCTGGACGACGACCTCGCGACGCTCTGACCCGGCCCGGGCGGGGCCGATCTGACTCGCACCTGCTACCTTGACTCCAAGAACAGAGCGAGTTCGGTTTGCGTTTCGGCGCCTTCCTCACCCGTTCGTGAACGGTGAAGGAGGTGTTTTATGGCAAACGGAACCGTCAAGTGGTTCAACGACAGCAAGGGCTACGGCTTCATCACTCCCGATGAAGGCGCCAAGGACCTGTTCGTGCATCACAGCAGCATCGCCGGCGAGGGCTTCAAGTCGCTCCCGGAGGGCGCACGAGTCTCCTACGAGCAGCGCGAGGGCTCGAAGGGGCCCGAGGCGACCGACGTCACCCAGGTCGCGTAGTTCGCGAGCCGGCCGCGGCATTGCGCCGCGGCCGGTCTCTTCTAGGGAATGAGGGCGATGAGCGAGAACGGCGACAAAATCGAGTTGGAGGGCGAGGTCATCGAAGCCCTACGCGGCCGGATGTTCCGCATTCAGCTGGACAACGGGCATCAGACGCTGGGCTACCTCGCCGGGCGGCTGAAGCGATACAGGATTCGGGTCATGCTCGGCGACCGTGTACGGATCGAGCTCTCTGCGTACGACCTGAACCGCGGCCGCATCGTCTACCGTCTTGGCTAGCGCGGTCGACATGGGGCGCGGAACCATGCTGTGGTTCAACGAGGTGAAGGACCTGGGCGCGTTACTGACCGACGACGGCATCCGGATCGAGGTGCCAGGTGAGGCGTTTTCGGACGGCGAGAGGCCGCGCGGCCGCTGCGCGGGACTGGAGATCGAGTTCCAGGTGCTGATGGACCAGATCAGCGGGATTGCCTTCGTGCCGGTCGTACCGCCGCGGCGAGCACGAATGCGCCGCCGTAGCTAGACGACGACGCCCGCGGAACTTCGTATTCAGCCCGCGAGGATCTTCTCGAAGCGCTCCGTGTCGTCGAACGGCCCGATCACCGCGAGCTTCAAACCGTTCTGGCCGATCACGTCCTGCGCGACTCGCTGGACGTCCTCGACGGTGACGGCGTCGATCCCGGCCAGCACATCCTCCGGCTCCTCGACCTCGCCCTCGAGCACCTCCCGTCGGAGCCCGAACATGATCATCCCGTGGGGGCTCTCGGTCGTGAGAACGAACCGCCCCTTGGCGACGTTCTTCGACTTCTCGAGCTCCTCGGCGGGTACGGGCTCGGCGGCGATCTTCTTCAGCTCGCGAGCGATCGTCTCGACCGCCTCGTCGATGCGGTTGATGTCGACGCCGGCCTGCGAGTAGAGCGTCCCCGTGTCGGTGTAGGAGTGGTTCGTCGCGAAGACGTAGTACGCGAGCCCGCGTCGCTCTCGCACCTCCGTGAAGAGCCGGGAGGACATCCCGGTCCCGAGGACGGTCCCGAGCAGCTGCAGCGCATATCGGTCCGGATGGGTCAGGGGATAGCTCGGCACGCCCATCGCGATGTGTGCCTGGTCCGACTCCTTCGAGTGGATTCGCACGCTCGGTCCCGCGCCGTTCGAGTCCGGAAGCGGGTCGGCCCCGCCCGGGTCGCCCGACGCCACTTCGCCGAGCATCTGCTCGACCTCCTGTCTGATCCCCTCGTCGAAGTTGCCGGCGAACCCGACGACCATCTTCGGGCCCGTGTACCAGCGGTCGACGTACTCGAGGAACGTGTCGCGGGTCGCGGCCCGCACGGTCTCCTTGCGCCCGATGATGTCCCAGCCGAGCGGCGTGTCGCCGTACAGGAGCTGGTGGTAGACGCCGCCGATGTAGTCCCGC
>DASQTZ010000052.1:0-8430 GCA_035641605.1 Gaiellaceae bacterium
GCGGCCGATGGTGCAGCTCGACGGTGGCCGCTTCGCCACGAGCGACCTCAACGACCTTTACCGCCGCGTGATCAACCGGAACAACCGGCTCAAGCGGCTGCTCGATCTCGGCGCGCCGGAGATCATCGTGAACAACGAGAAGCGGATGCTGCAGGAGGCGGTCGACGCGCTGTTCGACAACGGCCGCCGCGGCCGCGCCGTCACCGGCCCGGGCAACCGGCCCCTGAAGTCGCTGTCCGACATGCTCAAGGGCAAGCAGGGCCGCTTCCGGCAGAACCTGCTCGGGAAGCGCGTGGATTACTCGGGGCGGTCGGTGATCGTCTCCGGGCCGAACCTCAAGCTCTACCAGTGCGGTCTGCCGAAGCTGATGGCGCTCGAGCTGTTCAAGCCGTTCATCATGAGCCGGCTCGTCGAGCGCAAGGCCGTCCAGAACATCAAGGCGGCGAAGAAGTACGTGGACTCGATGGTCCCGGAGGTCTGGGACGTGCTCGAAGAGGTGATCGCCGAGCATCCAGTGCTGCTGAACCGGGCGCCGACGCTCCACCGGCTGGGCATCCAGGCCTTCGAGCCGGTGCTCGTCGAGGGCAAGGCGATTCAGGTGCACCCGCTCGTTTGTCATGCCTTCAACGCCGACTTCGACGGCGATCAGATGGCGGTGCATCTGCCGCTGTCCGCGGAGGCGCAGGCCGAGGCGCGGATCCTGATGCTCTCGTCGAACAACGTGCTCTCGCCCTCGAGCGGACGCCCGTTGGCGACGCCGACCCAGGACATGGTGCTCGGCGGTTACTACCTCACGTACGCCGAGGACGATCTCACCCAGGTGAAGGCCGAGGATCTCAACCCGCGGCCGATGCGGTTCACGAAAGAGGAAGAGGTCGAGCTGGCGATCGAGTCGAAGCAGCTTGGCCTGCAGCAGCCGATCGAGTATCGCTGGAACGGCGAAGTGATCCTGACGACGCCGGGCCGCGTGATCTTCAACTCCGAGGTCGACCGGACGATCCAGGAAGCGGTGGGTGAAGACGGCAGGGCCGAGGTCGAGTTCCCGTACGCCAACCGCACGCTCTCGAAGAAGGAGATGGACGACTTCATCACCGAGCTCGCCGCCCTGTACGGCGCGCACATGATGGGTAGCGTTCTCGACAAGATCAAGACGCTCGGCTTCCGCTACGCCACCGACGCCGGGATCACGATCTCGAAGAACGACATCGTCATCCCGCCTAATAAGCAGGAGATCCTCGCCGCATACGAGGAGCGGATCGGCAAGGTCGAGCAGCAGTACGAGCGTGGCCTGATCACTGAAGAGGAGCGGCGCGAGTCGATCGTCCAGATCTGGACTGAGGCGACCGACGCCGTGGCCGACGCGATGGAGGCCAACCTCCGCAAGCTCAACCCCATCTTCATGATGGCCAACTCCGGCGCCCGCGGATCGTTCAAGCAGATCCGCCAGCTGGCCGGCATGCGCGGCCTGATGGCGAATCCGAAGGGCGAGATCATCGAGCGCCCCATTCAGGCGAACTTCATGGAGGGCCTGTCGGTGCTCGAGTACTTCATCTCGACGCACGGCGCCCGCAAGGGCCTCGCCGACACGGCGCTCCGCACGGCCGACTCCGGTTACCTCACGCGGCGCCTCGTCGACGTGGCGCAGGACGTGATCATTCGCGAGGAGGACTGCAAGAGCAAGGGGTTCGTGGAGCTGCCCCTGCACAGCGAGGGCGGGCTGAACAAGGGTCTCCTCGGGCGCATCGTCGCCCAGGATCTCCGCAAGCCCCTTGCGAGCGGCAAGCCCGGCAAGACTGTGCTCGCCGAGAAGGGCGCGCTTGTGACACTGCCGCTGCTCGAGGAGATCGAGGAAGGCCTCGACGAGGCTCGCGAGGAGGAGAAGAAGCTCGCGGTGCGCTCGGTGCTCAAGTGCCGCAGCGAGTTCGGCGTGTGCCGCTCCTGCTACGGCATCTTCCTCGCCACCGGCGGGATGGCCGAGATCGGCGACGCGGTCGGCATCATCGCCGCGCAGTCGATCGGCGAGCCGGGCACGCAGCTGACGATGCGGACCTTCCACACCGGCGGTGTGGCCGGCGCTGACATCACGCACGGTCTCCCGCGCGTCGTCGAGATCTTCGAGGCGCGGAGCCCGAAGGGTGCGGCCAAGCTCGCGGAGGAAGGCGGCAAGGTCGAGATCGAGCAGACCGAGCGCGGGCCAAAGGTGCACATCCACACGCCCGACGGCGAGGAGCCGACCAGCTACCAGCTCCCGAGGCGGACACGCCTGCTCGTCGATGCGGGGCGGGAGGTCGAGCCGGGTGACGCCCTGCACGAGGGCTCGCTGACTCCGGCCGAGCTACTCCGGCTCAAGGGCTCGACCGCGACTGAGCTGTATCTCGTCTCCGAGGTCCAGCGCGTCTACAAGTCACAGGGCGTCGAGATCCACGACAAGCACATCGAGCTGATCGTCCGGCAGATGCTGAAGAAGGTGCGGGTGGACACCCCGGGCGACACCGAGCTCTTGCCGGGCCAGCTCGTCGACAAGGTCGTGCTCGAGAAGGAGAACACGCGCGTGAAGAAGGAGAAGAAGGAGCAGGCGACGTGGGAGCCGCTGATCCTCGGGATCACCAAGGCGTCGCTTGCCACGGAGTCCTTCCTCTCTGCCGCCTCCTTCCAGGAGACGACCAAGGTGCTGACCGACGCGGCGATCGAAGGCAAGGTCGATCAGCTGCTCGGGCTCAAGGAGAACGTGATCATCGGCAAGCTGATCCCGGCTGCGACGGGCCTGAAGCAGTACCGGAGCGTCGAGGTCAAGCCGTCCGAGAAGATCCCGGCCTCGGCTTATCGCCGGCCGGAGTCCGAGGAGCAGCTGCTTGCTGCGCTGGAGGAGATCGGCGCGGACGGCGGCGACGGCGCGTCGCTCTCCGATCTCGGGCTGGACTTCGGCGGCGGCTTCCAGGGCGACGGAGAGAACGCCCCCCACGAAGCCGGCGAGGCCGAGGAGACACCCGAGGTCAAGTCTCCGCTGGACGAAGAAACCAGCTAGGGCGAGTTCGGCTTGACGTTCGCGACGGGCGCCGGAAGGCGCCCGTCGCCGTTCAGCTGACGACCGTCCCTAGTGACCGTGCCGTCGGTGCCGCAGGATGTCGCGTCGGTTGCACGGCGCGCGGTGGCAGTGGTACTTGCCGCGATAGGCGCCGTACTTGGCGCAGTTCGTCCAGCAGTGATGCCCCCCGCCTGAATCGAGCCCGCCCGGAGTTGGCGTTGCCGCTCCCGGAGCGATCAGCAGCACGGCCGCCGCGACGAGGGTGGAGATGAGTGCTGAGCCCAGCAAAACCTTCATGCCTCTCCTCATGTTGTCTTTGGACAAGGCTCACAGGTCGGAGAGGCCGGGTTCAATGGGCCGTCCGGCCCATCTTGCCGCGCGGCCGGTCCTATCCGTGCCGGGCCACAACCTGGTTCCGTAAAGGCGCGGAGCGGCGCCGATAGCTTCTCCGGTGGCGTTTCTGCGGGGAAGGGCGAGGCCGCCGGCCGTCTCCTCGGGCCATGCCCAGGGGTCTGACCCCGGGACATGCGTTGACCGGGCGTGTCCGCTGGGCCGGCGAGCGGCTTGCGCGCAATTTTCTGTGGAGCGCGCTCGGAAAAAAGACATGTCTTACGGACATGTCCTGCCTCGGTTAGCCGAGTGGGCCG
Source organism: Gaiellaceae bacterium (assembly GCA_035641605.1). Classification (GTDB taxonomy): domain Bacteria; phylum Actinomycetota; class Thermoleophilia; order Gaiellales; family Gaiellaceae; genus JACDAN01. The sequence goes on from DASQTZ010000052.1 coordinate 3,673, forward strand.
ATGGCGCGGCCGGCGGTGTCGCCGGCTTCGGCTTCAGAACGTGGCGCCTCGGTGGGCCCAGCCGCGACGACCTCGGCTTTGCCCGACTCCTTCGCGCGGTAGAGCGCGTCATCCGCGCGCTCGAAGAACTTCGTTGCGTCGTCTTCGGAGCGAAGCTCGGCCGCGCCGGCGGAGAGCTGAAGCGTGCCCGCATCGCCGATCGGCCCGGAGGCCACCGCCGCCTGCATCCGGTGGGAGAGCTGCTCGGCGTCGGTGAGCGTCGACTCCGGGAGGATGATCCCGAACTCGTCGCCCCCCACGCGGCATGCCACGTCTGCCGAACGCACCACGGACCGCACGCGCTCCGCGACCTCGGCGAGAACGCCGTCTCCGGCAAGGTGGCCGATCCGGTCGTTGATGGCCTTGAAGTCGTCGAGGTCGAAGACGACCAGCGCGAGCCGGCGGCCGTACCTGTGTGCGCGAGCCACCTCCCGCTCGAGGGTCTCGTGGAAATAGCGCCGGTTGTGCAGGCCCGTGAGCGCGTCGAGATCCGCCTGCTGCCGCGCCTCGCGGAAGCGGCTCGCGTTCTCGATCGCCGGCCCGGCGCGAGTCGCCAGATCTTCGAGCGAGCGCCTGTCGGCGTCGAGGAAGGAAGTCGAGGGCGACCGGCTGAACACGGTCAGATAGCCGATCGTCCCCGTCTCGCCTGAAATCGGCACGGCGACGCCGTGCTTGATCACATCGCCATCGTTCGACTCGGTGCCGGCCGGGTACTCATAGGAGAGCGTCATCGAGTGCGCGGCGCGGCCGTCCGGCGGCGGGCCGGCCACGGCTTGTGTCTCGGCCTCCTCCGCGGACAGCCCGACGGTCGCCACGATCGGCTTCTCTCCCGTCGAGCTCGCGATCGTGACGAGGGCCGCATCGACTCCTCGCATCGCGCCTGCGGCTTCGAGTACGCGCGAGAGCACCTCGTCGAGGTCGATGGTCCCTGCGAGCTCCCCCAGGATGCGCGTGCGGTGGTTGTCGTCGTGCGTGCGGTCGACCGCGGCGTGGAGCTCGTTGGCCATGCCGTCCATCCGAGCCGTCAGCTCCTGCAACATGGCCGCGAAGCGCTCGTCCGCGGCGCGCCGCTCGCGGAGCACCAGGAACAGGAAAAAGAGGACGATCACGCCCACTCCGGCTCCGAAGATTGCCCAGGCCATTGTGTCGCTCACCCGGGCGGACCCCCGTTAGTCATTTCCACACGTCCCATCCCTCTCTCCAGGCCGCCGCATGTGCCTGAACAGGCCCAGGCTCACTGTAATTGCCTTTTGAGGTTCTGGCTATGGGCTACCAACGCTCAAACTCGCCCTATGAATAGGGGTTTCGGGCCCTTTCGGCGCCGTTCACGGGGCTAGCCGCTTTGCTACCATGCCGCGGCCGGTTGGCAGGGGCATCGTCCCCCGCCAACCTTTGTCCTGTCAGGAAGTCCCTCGAAGGAGCGAATGCCCACCGTCAACCAGCTTGTGCGCAAGGGTCGGGTCAAGCCGAAGACCAAGACGAAGACCCCTGCTCTCCGCGGCGCGCCGCAGAAGCGCGGCGTGTGCACGCGCGTGTACACGACCACGCCCAAGAAGCCGAACTCGGCTCTGCGCAAGGTCGCCCGCGTGCGCTTGACGAACGGGATGGAGGTCACGACCTACATCCCTGGTGAGGGGCACAACTTGCAGGAACACTCCGTCGTGCTGATCCGCGGCGGCCGAGTCAAGGACCTCCCGGGCATCCGCTACAAGGTGATCCGCGCCGCGCTCGACACTGCCGGCGTCTCGGATCGCAAGCAGGCGCGCTCGAAGTACGGCGCCAAGCGAGGCTCGTAATGCCCCGCCGAGCGGAAATTCAGCCGCGTGAGCCGGTGCCCGATCCGGTGCACAACTCCAAGCTCGTCAGCCAGATGATCAATCGCGTGATGACGATGGGGAAGAAGAGCACAGCCGAGAAGATCGTCTACGACGCGCTCGCGATCGCAGCCGAGCGCTCCGGGAAGCCGCCCGTCGAGGTGCTCGAGCAGGCGGTGAAGTCGGTGACGCCCGTGCTCGAGACCCGCTCGCGCCGTGTTGGCGGCGCGAACTATCAGGTGCCCGTCGAGGTGCCGGCTCGGCGCGCTCGCACGCTCGCGATCCGCTGGCTCGTGACGTTCTCGCGCGATCGGCGCGAGAAGGGAATGGCCGGGAAGCTCGCCGGCGAGCTCCTCGATGCGCTCGAGCAGCAGGGCGGCGCGTTCAAGCGCAAGGACGACCTCTACCGCATGGCGCAGGCCAACAAGGCCTTCGCGCATTACCGGTGGTGAGCGCGGTGGCGACGCCTGCAACGAGAGCACCCGCGACGCTCGAGCGCGTCCGGAACATCGGGATCATGGCCCACATCGACGCCGGCAAGACGACGACGACCGAGCGGATCCTCTACTACACCGGTCGTACCCACAAGATGGGCGAGGTCCACGAAGGCGCCGCGACGATGGACTGGATGGCGCAGGAGCAGGAGCGCGGGATCACGATCACTTCTGCGGCGACGACCGCGTTTTGGCGCGATTTTCGTGTGAACATCATCGATACGCCCGGGCACGTGGACTTTACGGTCGAGGTGGAGCGAAGCCTGCGCGTGCTCGACGGTGCCATCGCCGTCTTCGACGGCGTCGCCGGCGTCGAGCCGCAGTCCGAGACGGTCTGGCGGCAGGCCGACCGTTACAAGGTCCCGCGCATCGCCTTCATCAACAAGATGGACCGCGTCGGCGCCGACTTCTTCGCCTCGGTGCAGTCGATGGTCGACCGGCTCGGCGCGCGGGCGGTGCCCGTGCAGCTGCCGATCGGCCAGGAGGACCATTTCCGCGGCGTCGTCGACCTCGTCGAGATGCGCGCAATCACCTGGGGTGACGATCTCGGTATGTCGATGGAGACGGGGGAGATTCCGCCGGAGCTCGCCGAGCAGGCGAACGAGTACCACCACCAGCTGATCGACGCAGTCGCCGACCACGACGAGGAGCTGATGGAGACTTACCTCGAGGACGAGGGGTCGGTCACGCCGGAGATGCTCCGCCGTGCGCTCCGGGCCGCGACCCTCGATATCACGATCACGCCCGTGCTACTCGGCTCGGCGTTCAAAAACAAGGGCGTCCAGCCCCTGCTGGATGCGGTCATCGACTACCTGCCGAGCCCGCTCGACGTCCCGCCGGTCCACGGCCTCGACCCCCGGACCGAGCACGAGCTCTCGCGCCGCCCGGCGCTGGACGAGCCGTTCTCGGCACTGGCGTTCAAGGTCATGTCCGACCCCTACGTCGGCAAGCTCACCTACATTCGTGTCTACTCCGGCCAGGTCAAGGCCGGGGACCGCGTCCTGAACACGACCTCGGGCAAGACCGAGCGCATGGGCCGCATCCTTCAGATGCACGCGAACCACCGCGAGGAGCGGGAGGACATCGGAGCAGGCGAGATCGCAGCGATCGTCGGGCTGAAGCAGACGACGACCGGCGAGACGCTCGCAATCGATACGGCGCCGATTGTGCTCGAGTCGATGACATTCCCCGACCCGGTGATCTCGGTCGCCGTCGAGCCCAAGACTAAGGGGGACCAGGACAAGCTCGCGACCGCGCTGCAGCGGCTCGCCGAGGAGGACCCGACCTTCCGCGTGCGGACTGACGAGGAGACGGGGCAGACGCTCATCGCCGGGATGGGCGAGCTGCACCTCGAGATCATCGTCGACCGGCTCATGCGCGAATTCACGGTCGATGCGAACGTCGGCCGGCCCCAGGTCGCCTACCGCGAGACCGTCGACAAGCGGGTGGACAAGATCGAGGGCCGCTTCGTCCGTCAGACGGGCGGCCGTGGCCAGTACGGCCACGCGATCATCAACCTCGAGCCGGCCGAGCCCGGCGAGGGCTACGAGTTCCTCGACAAGGTCGTCGGCGGCCGCATCCCGCGCGAGTTCATCCCCGCGGTGGACCTCGGGATCCAGGAGGCGATGGAGTCCGGCATCCTGGCGGGCTACCCGGTCGTGGACATCAGGGTCGAGCTCGTCGACGGGTCGTACCACGATGTCGACTCCAGCGAGATGGCTTTCAAGGTCGCCGGCTCCATGGCCTTCAAGGAGGCGATGAGGCGGGCGAAGCCCAAGCTCCTCGAGCCGGTCATGGCCGTCGAGGTCGTGACGCCCGAGGACTACCTCGGCGACGTCATGGGCGACCTCAATGGGCGGCGGGGCCGGATCGAGCATCTCGAGCCGCGGGGGAACGCCCAGGTGATCAAGGCCCGGGTGCCGCTGGCCGCAATGTTTGGATACGCAACCGACCTGCGCTCGACGACGCAGGGCCGGGCGACTTTCACCATGCAATTCGAGCGATATGAGGAAGTCCCTCAGTCGATCGCGAGCGAGCTCGTCGACTCGCAGTCCGCGTAAAGGAGAGAAGGAATGGGCAAGCAGAAGTTCGAGCGCACCAAGCCGCACGTCAACGTCGGCACGATCGGTCACATCGACCACGGCAAGACGACCCTCACCGCGGCGATCACGAAGGTTCTCGCGGAGCAGGGCACGAACACGTCCGTCCGCGATTTCGCGTCGATCGACAACGCACCCGAGGAGAAGCAGCGCGGCATCACGATCAACACATCGCACGTGGAGTACGAGACGGAGAACCGTCACTACGCCCACGTCGACTGCCCGGGTCACGCGGACTACATCAAGAACATGATCACGGGCGCCGCCCAGATGGACGGCGCGATCCTGGTCGTGTCAGCCGCCGACGGCCCC
>DASQTZ010000053.1:0-19740 GCA_035641605.1 Gaiellaceae bacterium
AAGGCGCTCGAGATCACCGGCCAGACCGCAGGCAACTGGGTCGTGGAAGAGGCGCTCGCCGACGTGCGGAACAAGGTGCAGGAGGGGATCCCGATCGCCCAGCCGCTCGCCGAGAACCCGATCTTCCCGCCGATGGTCTCACACATGATCAAGATCGGCGAGGAGACCGGAGAGCTCGAGAAGATGCTCAGCAAGGTCGCCGACTTCTACGAGGACGAGGTCGACTCCTCGATCTCGTCGCTCACCTCGATCATCGAGCCGCTGATGATGATCGGGGTCGGAATGATGGTCGGCGTGATCATCATCTCGATGTACCTGCCGATGTTCAAGATGCTCTCGCTCGTCAAGTAGGCGCGCTCGCACCGCTGTAAGCGGCGCGGAAGCCCTCGCGCCAGGTCGGGTAGCGCGGCGCCCAGCCAAGCTCCCGCTTCGCCTTGGCGTTCGATGCTCCCCGGATGTCGGTCATCAGGACGACGCCGGCTTCACCGGCCATGACCCGCGCGAGCCAGCTCGGGACGCGCCGCGGCGGCTTGGCGCCGATTGCGGCCGCAAGCGCGGGCAGCCACTCGCGCACGGGTGCGGGCTCGTCGTCGACGATGTTGTAGATCCCTGCCGCGTCCTGCTCGAGTGCGAGGACGGTGGCATCGGCGGCGTCGTCCAGGTGGACGAAGGACCAGATCCCGCCGCCGTCGCCGACAATGGGGAAGCGTCGCTTGCGCACGAGCTCGAGCTGGGCGTCCCTCGGCGAGCCGTAGAAGCCCCCGTAGCGGAGGGCAGCGCCGCCGGCGCCGGTCACGGCGTGCTCGAGCTGCCGGATCGCCTCTAGTGTCTTGCGCATCGTGGGCACCGGGGTCGGGTCGAGCGGATCGTCCTCGGTCTTGACCGGCCCACCTTCACGCGCGTAGGGCCAGCCGGCAAAGCTCTGCGCTACGAAGCGGCCGACGCCGGCCTTGCCCGCGGCCGCGAGCAGCGCGTCCGTCCCCTCGGTCCGGAGCCGGTTCGTCGTTTCGAAGACCTGGTCGAACCTCTTGATGTCAGTGGCGCCGGTGAGTGCCGTCGCCTGGTGGACGATCGCATCGGGCCGGGCTGCGACGACGGCTTCCCCTACGGCAGTGGCGTCGAGCAGGTCGAGGACGACCGGCTCGGCTCCTTGCGTACGCAGGCTGCGTGCCCTCTCCGGGGACCGGGATGTACCGACGACCTCGTGTCCCCGCTCGACGAGCCGGCGGACGAGCCGGGCGCCGATCGCGCCGGTGGCGCCTGCAACAAAAACTCGCATCGCTTCTTCCTCCTTTTGCGTTCCGCGCAGGAGACGAGACACGGCGCCCTCTCGTGACACGTCACAGTCGTGGCTGCTATCTCGTCTTCGATGGCGATGGAGAGCACGGAGGAGCTGCGCCCGTACCTATTCGCGATCGCCTACCGCATGCTCGGCTCGGTGGCCGAAGCCGAGGATGTCGTGCAAGAGGCGCTCGTGAGGTACCACGAGGGCGGCGTCGAGGCAGAGTCGCCGAAGGCGTATCTCGCGACGGTGACGACCCGGCTCGCAATCGACCAGCTCCGCTCGGCGCGCGCCCGGCGCGAGCGCTACCCGGGCGAATGGCTGCCGGAGCCGCTCGTCGAGGACGAGGCGATGCGGCATGCCGAGACCGCCGACTCGCTCTCGCTGACGTTCCTGCACCTCCTCGAGAAGCTCTCGCCGGTCGAGCGGGCGGTCTTCCTCCTGCGTGAGGTGTTCGACTACCCGTACGACGAAGTGGCCGAGATCGTCGGCAAGAGTCCGGACAACTGCCGGCAGATCCTCGCGCGCGCCCACCGGCACGTACAGCAGGGCCGGCGCCGTTTCGACGTCTCCCGCGAGGAGCGCGAAGAGGTTGCGCGCCGCTTCGTCGCTGCTTGGGAGGAGGGCGATCTCGAGCGCCTCGTCGAGCTCCTCGCGCCCGACGCCACCGTCTACGGCGATGGAGGTGGCAAGGCGCCGTCCGTGCCCGTTTCGCTCGTTGGTGCGGAACGTGTCGCCAAGGCGATCATCGGCTGGGGTCGCCAGGGACGCGACCGTGGGCTCGCCCACCGCCCGGCGCTCGTCAACGGGGACCCGGGCCTTGTCTTCTACGACCCGGCTGGGCGTCCCGTCTGGGTCTCGGCGCTCGAGATCGCCGACGGCGTCGTCGTCGCGATCAGATCGATCCTCAACCCGGACAAGCTCGAGCATCTGGCGGCGCAGCCCCGCCACAACCGGCAGCCGTAAATCCTGGTCTTGAACCACTTCTCGTGGCGCGTCGTTGAAGCTCTAGATGGCCTCGAAGCTTGCGCGCCGCCGGCCCTCGAACTCGAACAGCTTGAAGAGTCCGAAGGCGCCGGCGGCGTAGCAGGCGCCGATGCCGAGCTCTGTCCAAACGAGATAGTCCACCGTCGAAAGGGAGGCTCCGTCCGCGATCGCCCGCGCCGCCTCGATCCCATGCGTCAGGGGTAGGGCCCGGGCGACTGCTTCCATCCAGCCCGGCAGCGACTCGAGCGGGATGTTCACGCCGCAGAAGAGGACAAGCGCGTAAACGACGAAGTTGGCGAGGAAGAAGACGTCGCGCACGCGAAGGCCGAGCGCGCCGACGACGAGCCCAAGCGAGGTACAGGCGAAGGCGCTCGCCGCGACGACCACGGCAAGCGAGGGGATCGCGCTGGCCGCCAGCTCGACGTCGAGCAGCAGCCAGCCGACGGCAAACGCGAATGCCGAGGTGATGATTCCGTTGGCGATCAGCGGCAGGGCCCGCCCGAGGAAGAGCGGCAACCGATTCGCGGGGGTCGCCATCAGCTGCGACAGCGTCATCGTCCAGCGCTCGCCGCCGACCGTCATCGCCATCCCGTAGATACCCGCCATCGCCGAGAGCTGGACGGCGTTGCCGACGACGAAGAACTCGTCGTTCCGAACCTGCGCGAACCGTCCGATGTACGCGAAGAAGAGCACCTGGAAGACAGGGGCGCCGAGCATCGTCGGGATGTAGTACGACCAGTGCATCCAGTTGAAGAGCGCGCGGTACGACAGGTAGCCGCCGACGAAGAACACTCGTAGGTTCGTCACCGCCGAACCTTCGACCTTCGAGCGTCTCGACCGGTCAGTGCAGACGGCCGCACGGGCAGAGGCCGTACGGCCTGAAGTCGACATCGCAAGCGACGTCTCACGTGAGCGAGAGGGTTGCCCGTTCGCGCGCGAGCCGCTCGAACTGCTGGAGCGTGAAATGGCCGATCACTAGGTAGACGGCGCCGAGCCCAAGGCACATGCCGATCTCCGGCCACGGATTGCCGGCGATCGCCGCCTCACGCAGCGCATTCACTCCCCATGTCGGTGCCAGCGCCCACGAGATCGGCCCAACCCAGCCCGGCAGCAGCGAGAGCGACACGAGCAGTCCGGTCACGAGCCAGACCGGGTACTCGAGGAGATTGGAGAGCGCGTTCGCATTCCGGTACATGATGAAAGTGGAGGCGAGGATCAGGCCGAGGAGACCGAGGCCGACGACCGTGACCGGTACGGCGATGACAAACGCGACCGGGTCGGCGACCTTGAGCGGAACGTCGAAGAAGAGCCAGCCCCAGATCAGAGTTGCGGTCAGCGAGTAGAGCCCGATCGTCGCCGTGGCAAGCGTCAAAGGGAGGATCACCAGCAGGAAAGGGGGCGGCACAGCGATGCAGTACTCCAGCGTTCCCTGCCAGCGCTGCCACTGGATCGCGCCGCCCGAGCCGAAGAGCGTCGACGACCAGATCCCCATCATCCCGGCGCCGAGGGCGACGTAGAGCAGCGTCCCTTCACGGGCGCCCACGCGGAACATGAAGTAGGCGATCGACGCGAAGATGATCGGCTGCAGCACCGAGGTGAGGAGGAAGAAGCTCGAGAGCGTCAGGCTCTTGACGTGGAATTTCCAGCCGACCCAGATCAGGCGGAGCGTCCTCACTCTTCGGACACCAGCGTCACGTAGACGTCTTCGAGCGTCGGCTCGCGCCGAGAGATCCGGCCTACGTTAGCCCCGTCGAGGTTGCCAAGGATGGCGTGGGTGGGCTCGACGTCTTTGCTCGTCTGCACGATCAGCACCTGCGCCTGCTCGCGCTCCTCGACCGACACGGAGACGACACCGGACAGTGCACGGACACGGTCGGCCGTACCGTCGGGCAGACCGAACACCTCGACCTCGACCACCGTCCCCTTCGCTACGTCGCGCTTGAGGTCGGCCGGCGTTCCGTGCGCGACGATCTCGCCTCTGTTGATGACGGCGATGCGGTCGCAGAGCGCGTCGGCCTCGAACATGTAGTGCGTCGTCAGGAGGATCGTCTTGCCGGCCTCTGCGAGCGAGGCGATCGTCGCGCGCAACTCGCGCGCGCCGATCGGGTCGAGCCCAATCGTCGGTTCGTCGAGGAACACGACCGGCGGGTCGTGGAGCAGGCCGCGGGCGATGTGGAGCCGCTGCTTCATCCCGCGCGAGTAGCCCTCGGCGCGTTCCTGCTCTCTTCCCTTGAGGCCGACAAGTTCGAGCAGGTAGTCGATCCTCGAGCGAATCTCCTTCGGCGGGACTCCGTACAGCTCGGCGAAGTAGCGGAGGTTGTCGTAGCCCGACAGCCGCTCGTAGACGCCGCGCTCGCCGCCGAACACGTAGCCGATCCGCCTCCGTACCTCGCGCGCGTCCTTGACGACGTCGAAGCCGAGCACGCTCGCCGTCCCCTTCGTCGGGATCAGCAGGGTGATCAGCATCTTGATCGTCGTGGTCTTGCCGGCGCCGTTCGGTCCCAGGAGGCCGAAGAGCTCGCCCTGCTCGATCCCGAAGCTGACGCCCCGCACGGCCTCGACGTCCATCCACTTGCGCCGGAGCACGCCGGTGGAGGTTCGGTAGGTGCGATGGAGGTCCAGGGCCTCGACGACGGCCATGCGGCCAGACTACCCCTCGCCGAATCCTCCTCCGCCCGGTGTCTCGATCCGAAGCAGGTCGCCCGGAGAGAGCTCGACCGTCGCCTTCGCCGGGAGCTCGTGACCGTTGAGCAGGTTGCGTCCCGGCGCGCCGGGGCCGCCGCCGTGGGCGCCTGCCGGCCGGTGTGCGCGCCGTTCGCTGATGATCGACGCACGGCAGTCCTCGAGCACCTCGATCTCCCGGACGACGCCGTCGCCGCCGCGGTGTCTCCCTTGGCCGCCGGAGCCGAGCCGAAGCTCGTGCCGCCGGACCCGGAGCGGGTAGGCGAGCTCGAGCGCCTCCACCGGAGTCGTGCGCGTGTTCGACATCGTCACGTGGACTCCAGAAGGCCCCTCCCGATCGTGGCAGGCGCCCTGGCCTCCGCCAAGCGTCTCGTAATACGTGAAGCGCTCGTTCCCGAGTGTGAGGTTGTTCATCGTGCCCTGGCCCTGGGCCGGGATCGGTACCGCCTGGGTGAAAGCTCGGAAGAGGACATCGACGATCCGGCACGAGGTTTCGACGTTGCCGCCCGCGACGGCCGCGCCCGGTTTCGCATTCACGAGTGAGCCTGTCGGCGCGAGAACCTGAACCGGAGCGAACGTGCCCGCCGAGGCGGGTATATCGGGATCCGTCAGGCAGCGGACGACGAAGTACGTGGCCGAGCGCGTCACGGACAGCGGGCAGTTGAGATTGCCGTCGTGTTGCGGCGCCGTCCCGGCGAAATCCACCTCCAGCTCGTCTCCGTCGACCACGACGGCGACGCGGAGCTCGAGCTCGCCTTCGCGCGCCTCCAGAACGTCTGTGGCCTCGAAGCGGCCGTCCGGAAGGCGCTCGATGCCCGCTCGGACGACGCGCTCCGAGTACGCCAGCAGGTCGTTCATGGCCGCGCGGATGCGATCGACTCCGTGGCGCGCACACAGCTCTGCGATCCGATCGTCGGCCAGACGGTGGGCGGCGAGCTGGGCACGGAAGTCGCCGCGCCGCTCTTCCGGGTTCCGCATCGCCGCGACGAGCTGGTCGAGCGTGTCGTCGTCGAGCCGGGTGGGCGGAATGACGACGCCCTCCTCCGCCAATGTTCGGGAGTGGGCGGGCATCGAGCCCGGCTCTTTCCCTCCGACGTCGGCGTGGTGGGCGCGGGTGACGGCGAAGCCGATGTCGGTGCGGGAGACGAGCGTGATGTCCGGGAGATGCGTCCCGCCGGCGAACGGGTCGTTGAGTACGAAGACGTCGGTTCGGGAGGGCTCGTGCTCGATCACGGCGGCGACGGCGTCCGGCATCGCACCGAGGTGGACCGGAATGTGCTCGGCCTGGGCGATCATCCGGCCGCTCTCGTCGAAGAGCGCCGTCGAGCAGTCTCTTCGCTCCTTAATGTTGGCCGAGAAGGCGGAGCGGATCAGCGCCGCGCCCATCTCCTCGGCGACGCTCCGGAGCGCGTGGCCGAGAACTTGGAGCTGAATGTTCACGCCTTCGTGAGCCTCCAGATGCCACCATCCCTAACCCCCACCCACCCCACGGGGATCCAGCACGTGGCTCCGTCCAATTCGATCACGGCCGGTCCCGCCGCCTCCCTTCGGCCGCCTGCTGGGAGCTCCAGCTTGGGACCGGGGCGGACCTCCGCGGTGCGAACCGCGACCAGCTCGAGCTCTCGGTCTCGGTCGGCGTAGCCGTAGCGCTCCTCGTGCACGCGATGGAACCGTTCGGCCAGTTCGGGGCCGAGCGCGACCGTCAGCTCGAACGACTGGCCCAGGTACCGGACGTCTGCTTCGCCCTCGGCGGGGAGGTCCGCGACATCGGCAAGCCGCCGGACTTCGCTGCGGACGTGGTCGCGGCGTTCGTCGCTGACGGCGAGGCCGAGTGCGGACAGGACCCCCGCAGCTTCGGGCACGAGGACGGTGTTGGTTCCCAGCGCCTCCGCGAGCGCGCACGCGTGGAGTGGCCCTGCTCCGCCGAACGCGACGAGCGCGAGCTCGCTCGGATCGCGACCTCGCTCGACCGAAACGACTCGGAGCGCGCGCAGCATCTCCGCGTTGACGACGTCGATCACGTCAGCGGGTGAGAGCGTGTCGAACGCGCGCTCCGCCGCCTCCCGATCGAGCTCCAGTCCATCGGCGAGCCGCCTGGGGAGCCTCCCGAGGAGCAGATTCGCGTCGGTCACGGTCGGCCGATTCCCGCCGCGGGCGTAGCACGCCGGCCCCGGGTAGGCGCCCGCGCTCTCGGGGCCGACCCGCAAGGCGCCGCCAGCATCGACCCATGCGATTGAGCCGCCGCCCGCGCCGACCGTATGGACATCGACGCTCGGCAGCCTGACCGGGAGCCCCGCGATTGTCCGCTCCGCCGAACGCTCGGCCGATCCGCCCGAGATCAGGCAGACGTCGGTGGAGGTTCCTCCCATGTCGAAGGCGATCGCGTCGGCAAACCCGACCAGCTCGGCGATCCGACCGGCGCCCACGACACCGCCTGCCGGTCCGGAGAGAAGCGCCCAGGAGGCGTGCGCCGAAGCCTCGCCCAGGCTTGCGACGCCTCCGGACGAACGGAGCACGAGCGGCTCGGGAAGCCCCCCTGGGACACAGCGCTCGCTGAGCCGGCGTAGGTACACGGCCAGCGAGGGACCGAGGTACGCGTCGACCGCCGTCGTCGAGGCCCGCTCGTACTCCCTGAACTCGGGGGCGACCTCATGGGACGCGACGACGTGCGCGTCGGGATACCGCCGGCGCAACTCGTCGGCGACGGCGCGCTCATGGCTCGAGTCTCGAAACGAGAAGAGGAGGCAGACGGCGATTGCCTCGGCGTCGAGGTCCGGAAGGGACTCGAGGTCGAGCGGCTCGACGACGCCCTCCGGGCCGATCCGCTCATGAACGCCGTAGCAGCGCTCGAGCGGAACGACGGGTTCCGGATGCGCCGCGCAGAGACGGTAGAGCTCGGCCCGATTCTGCCTCCGGAGCTGGAGCATGTTCTCGAACCCGGCGGTAGTCACGAATGCCGTTCGTGCGCCTTTGCGTTCCAGCAAGGCGTTCGTGGCCACCGTCGTCCCATGCGTGAAGCGCTCCACGGGTGCGGCTCCGAGCTCGCGCGCCGCGGCGAGCACCGATTCTTCCTGCCTGGCTGCCGTCGCGACCTTGGCCGTGCGCAGCTCGCCGTCTTCGATCAGGACGGCGTCCGTAAACGTGCCACCGACGTCGACCCCGAGCATTGCCACGCCGCGACTTTAGATAGGTGACTACGCTCGTGGAGGTGGCGAGATCGATCGAGATCCCGCTTCTGGGAGCCGGAGGCGAGCCGGTGGATCTATGGCGGACGCTGGTCTCCCACGGCGTGGCCTCACTTCCGCCTTCCGAGCTGGACGAGGACGCACGCCTGCTGACGATCACCGTGCCCGTTCCGCGTGCCAAGCCCCGCACGATTCGAATCCGCGAGGGCCCACGCGGACGGGCCCGGATCGACGTGCTGGGCCCCGCGCCCGGGGCGCGAATCAGGCGACAACTGAGGGACGTCGTCGCGCGGATGCTCAACCTCGACGAAGATCTCGCGCCGCTCTACGCCGCCGCCGCCTCCGACCGGCAGCTCTCCTGGATCGTCAGCGGCGGGGGCCGGATGTTCCGCAGCCCAACCGTCTTCGAGGACGTCGTCAAGACGATCTGCACGACCAATTGCACGTGGTCGGCGACCGAGCGCATGGTCGGTGCGCTCGTCGCGGAACTCGGCGAGGAGTCGGCAGGCGGCCTCGGGCGCGCCTTTCCGACCCCTGCCGCGATGGCCTCCGCGCCCGAGGCGTTCTACCGTGACGTCGTTCGGGCCGGCTATCGCGGCGCTTACCTGAGGACGCTCGCCGCCGATGTCGCTGCGGGCGCGGTCGACCTCGAGCAGCTCCGAACAGCATCGGCGGACGACCTCCCCGACGAGGACGTAGCCGCCCGTCTGCTTGCGCTTCCGGGAATCGGCCCCTACGCGGCAGCACATGTGATGATGCTGCTGGGGCGCCACTCGCGCCTCATCCTCGACTCCTGGACGCGCCCGAAGTACGCGCGCTTGAACGGTGGGCGCAAGGCGGGTGACCGCCAGATCGAAAGGCGGTTCAAGCGTTACGGGCCGTACGCCGGGCTCGCCTTCTGGCTCTTCCTGACCCGCGACTGGGTGGAGGACTCCACGGGCTGACGCAGAAGGAGGAACGTTTTCCCATCGAGTGACGTATCGTTCGATGCGGTGAAACGCCTGCTCGCGGCCATCTTCCTGCTCGCCGTCTCTCTCGGAGTGGCCGCGCCTGACGCGGCGCGCAAACCGGTCGTGATCGCGCCGGGCGTCACCGTCGCAGGCGTCAAGGTCGGCGGCCTCACCTCGGAGCCCGCGAGGACTCGGATCGAGAAGGCGTTCGGCCGGCCGCTGCGGCTCGCCTTCGGGCAGAAGCGCTGGCGGATCAGCCCCCGCTATCTCGGAGCGAATGCGGCTGTCGACGCGGCCGTCACCCGGGCGCTGCGTGCCGCTCCTCGCGCGCGCGTGAACCTTGAAGTCTCAGCGACGCGGCCGCGAATTCGCCGTTACGTCCAACGCCTGGATCGGCTCTTCTCCCGCGATCCCGTCGACGCGACAGTCGTCGGCGTCGAGCGCGGGCGCCCGGCCTTCAGCCCGGCCAAGGCCGGCCTCGCCGTCCGCCGCTCCGAGATGACCAACGCAATCGCCTACATGCTGCGGACGAACCAGCGCACACCGCTGCCGCTGCTGACCAAGCCGGTGCCGGCGGCCGTTACGGCGCAGACCTTCGGGCCGGTGATCGTCGTCTTCCGCGAGTCGAAGCGGCTGACGCTGTTCGACGGCCGGCGGGCCGTGCGCTCGTTCGGGATCGCCACGGGCACATCGCAGTACCCGACACCGCTTGGTAACTACAGCCTCGCCACCAAGCAGCGGAACCCCTGGTGGATTCCGCCGCCCGACTCAGACTGGGCGCGCGGCAAGAAGCCGATTCCTCCCGGCCCGGGAAATCCGCTCGGCACACGCTGGATGGGAACGACGGCGCCGCTCGTCGGGATCCATGGCACGCCCGATGCCGCGTCGATCGGCTACTCGGCCTCACACGGCTGCATTCGCATGCGCGTACCCGACGCCGAGGCGCTCTTCAATCAGGTCAGCGTGGGGACGCCGGTGCTGATCGTGGCCGCGTAGAACACGACTGCGGCTCTCCTTCGCAGCAGCCCAACTTGAACCGACAGCGGGAACACTGCCACGTGCCGTGGCGCCCACTCCACGCTGCGCCGCAGCGGAGGCAAGGCTCGCGATTCACCCGAACGAGAGTACGAGGAGCCGCGGACAGCCGCTACACTGGCCGCGCCCCGGCGGCGTAGCTCAGTTGGTTAGAGCGGCGGACTCATAACCCGCAGGTCGGTGGTTCGAATCCACCCGCCGCTACCTCCCAAGGGAAGATCGAGAAGATGGCTACAGGAGTCAGAGTCGGAATCACGCTCGCTTGCACGGAGTGCAGGCGTCGCAACTACCAGACGACGAAGTCGAAGCGAAACACGCCGGACCGTTTCGAGTCGAAGAAGTTCTGTCGCTGGTGCGGCCGGCACACCACCCACCGGGAGACCCGTTAACCCTCATGGCTCGCAACACTCGTCAGCAGCGCCGCCGCCGCCGCGAAAAGCGGCAGGGCGCAGTAGATGCGGGGGAGCAGCAGCAGGGGCTCTCGCAGCGCGCCCGCGCCCGCCAGCAGCAGGTACGCCCGGCGCAGCAGCCGCCGAAGACGCAAACGGGTCGGCGCGGCGGAGGAGGCGGCGGCCGGCGCTTCATCGGAGAGTCCGCGGCCGAGCTGAAGAAGGTCGAGTGGCCGAACCAGCGCCAAGTCCTCACGGGGACCGTCGTCGTCATCATCGCATGCGCGATCGTGGGGACTTACCTCTGGCTGGCCGACCTCGGGCTCCAGCCGTTCGTCCAGCGACTGCTGCTCGGCCAGTAGCGATCAAGGGTCAGAGATGTTTCGCTGGTACGTGATCAACACCTATTCCGGGCACGAGAACAAGGTCAAGGCCAATCTCGAGCACCGCATCGTCTCGATGAACCAGCAGCCGCGGTTCCGCCGTGTCGTCGTGCCGACGGAGCAGGTGATCGAGACCAAGGACGGCCAGAAGGTTCAAGCCGAGAAGCGTGTGCTCCCGGGCTACGTGCTCGTGAACATGGACCTCGACGACGACGCCTGGTCGGTTGTGAAGAACACGCCCGGCGTCACGGGCTTCGTCGGCGCCGCGGGGAAGCCGATCCCGCTCTCGCAGGTCGAGGTCGACCGCATCCTGCGCACCGGCGTCTCGACTGCCGAACGGGCGCGCGCCCAGGTCGAGTACTCGCTCGGGGAGTCCGTCAAGGTAACCTCGGGCCCGCTCTCCGACTTCGACGGCGAGATCGTCGACGTCCAGCCCGACGCCCAGAAGCTCAAGGTGCTCGTCGACATCTTCGAGCGGCAGGTGCCCGTCGAGCTGGGCTTCGACCAGGTGAAGAAAATTGACTGATCTCCCGTGCCAGACTTCAGTCTGGCTTGGGCGTAACTAGAAAGAACTAGAGAAGACGCAATGGCAAAAAAGGTCCTCACACTCATCAAGCTCCAGATCCCGGGCGGCCAGGCCAACCCAGCGCCTCCCGTCGGCCCGGCGCTCGGCCAGCACGGGGTCAACATCATGGAGTTCTGCAAGGCGTTCAACGCCCAGACCCAGCAGGAGAACGGGCGCATCATCCCGGTCGAGATCACGGTCTACGAGGACCGCTCGTTCGATTTCATCACGAAGACGCCGCCGGCCGCCGTCCTGATCAAGGAGGCGCTGCGGCTCGAGAAGGGCTCGGGTGAGCCCAACCGCGAGAAGGTCGGACGGCTCACGCGCGACCAGGTCCGCCAGATCGCCGAGACCAAGATGCCCGACCTCAACGCGCGCGACATCGATGCGGCCGCACTGATCATCGCCGGCACGGCCCGCAGCATGGGCGTCGACGTGGAGCGCCTGAAATGAGCCGGCACGGGAAGCTCTATCGCCAGGAGCGGGCGGAGATCGATCGGGAGCAGCTCTACAGTCCGGCCGCGGCGGTCCGCATGCTCAAGAGTTGGCCGGAGCGCAAGTTCGACGAGACGGTCGAAGTGCACTTCAACCTGGGGCTCAACGTCCGTCATGCCGAGCAGCAGCTGCGCGGCACGCTCATGCTCCCGCACGGAACCGGTCGCGACGTTCGGATCGCAGTCTTCGCCGAAGGCGACAAGGCGAAGGAGGCCCAGGACGCGGGAGCCGATGTCGTCGGCAGCGCCGACCTCGCCCAGCAAATCGAGGAGGGTTTCGACGACTTCGACGTCGCGATTGCCACGCCGGACCAGATGGGCAACGTCGGCAAGCTCGGTCGGATCCTCGGGCCCCGCGGCAAGATGCCGAACCCCAAGACGGGCACGGTGACGATGGACGTCGCCAAGGCCGTCACCGAGGCGAAGGCCGGCAAGCTCGAGTACCGCACCGACCGTGGCGCGAACGTCCACGTCGCGATCGGCAAGCGGAGCTTCGAGGAGCGCCCGCTGCTCGAGAACTACGCTGCGCTGATCGAGGAGATCATGCGTGTGAAGCCGGCGGCGGCCAAGGGCCGCTACATTCGGCGGATCACGCTGACGACCACGATGGGGCCGGGAATCCACATCGATCCCGCCCGCACCAGAGGAATTGTCGAAGAGCTGGAGGAACAAGCCGAACCTGTAACCGCGTAAGACGCCCGTCGCCGAAGACCGTTGGCAGCGCTTTGTGAAGCGCAGAAGACCAGCCGAGGCGCGGCTGAGAGAGTCAGTCACCTGCCTCTGCTCAGGCCCGCCTGCCGGCGGGCCTGATTCGTTCGAGGAGGTGAGTCCGTGCAGAGATCCGAGAAAGAGAAAGTCGTCGCCGACCTCGTCGAGCGGCTCCGCTCGACGCAGACGCTGATCGTCGCGGATTACCGCGGCCTGTCCGTCACGGACATCAACAAGCTCCGCGGCGAGCTGCTCGAGCACGGCGCCCGCTTCACGGTCGTGAAGAACACGCTCACCCGCCGCGCGGCGGAGGAGGCCGGCGCGGAGGCGCTGTTGGCGCTGCTCGACGGCCCGACCGCGATCGCGTTCCTGGAATCCGAGGGCGATCCCGTCGCCGTCGCAAAGGCGCTCAATGCCGCGGCACGAGAGACGCGGGTGCTGGAGATCCGCGGTGGCATCCTCGACGGCCAGGAGATCAGCGAGGGCGACGTGAGGAGCCTCGCGACTCTGCCGCCGGCGGACGTGCTGCGCGGCCAGCTGGTCAGTGCCGTCAGCGGTCCGTTGATGACCGTAGTCGGCCTGTTCGCGGCGCCGCTACGTGACCTCGTGAACGTGATCGACGCACGCATCAAGCAACTCGAGGAGCAGGGCGGAGCGGAGGAGATCAGTCCGGAGGCGCCGGCCGAGGAACCGCGGGCGGAGGAGGAAGCGCCCGAAGAGGCGTCCGCTGAGGAAGCACCGCCGCAGGAGGCCCCACTCGCGGCAGAGGCCGCCGCTTCGCCCGACGAAGGGACGGAGCCGGAGGCGGCGGCCGAACAAGAGACACCGCCAGAAGAAGCAGCCTCGTCGGAAATCGATCAGGTTTCCGGCGAAGCCGAGAAGGAGGACTAGGCATGGCCAAGACAGATACGAGCAAGATCGTCGAGCAGCTGGGCGGGATGACCGTCCTCGAGCTCGTGGAGCTGAAGGACAAGCTCGAGGAGGAGTGGGGCGTGACCGCCGCCGCGCCGGTTGCGGTCGCGGCGCCGGGGGCACCGGCGGCCGCCGGCGACGGCGCCGCGGCGGAGGAGCAGACGGCCTTCGACGTCGTGCTGGCCGGTGCCGGCGGTCAGAAGATCCAGGTGATCAAGGTCGTCCGCGCCATCACCGGCCTGGGCCTCAAGGAGGCGAAGGACCTGGTCGACGGAGCGCCCAACCCGGTCAAGGAGGGCGTGACCCAGGAGGAGGCCGACCAGATCAAGGCGCAGCTGGAGGAAGCGGGCGCAACGGTCGAAGTCAAGTAGCTCTGAGCTCACAAGGGAGGGGCGGGCCGCCCGCCCCTCCGTCCCTACTCTTACGACAGCGCCAGGGTCTGCCAGCCAGACCCGTCGCACACGTAGACCGTCCCCCCGAGGCGTCAAACGTCATCCGCCCTGCGTCGGCCGAGCCGGCGCAGTCGGCCGCCGGCGGCGTCACGGCCGTGACCGGCAGGCGCGTATAGCCTGCGGAGTCGACGCAACGATGGGCGGGCCGCCGCCCCCGTTCTTTCTCGACCCCAATCCGTGCCGGCCCGCGACTGTGTCACTTTGCTCACAAAAACACAATCCCCGGCGCCGCGCGACACGCGGAACCTCCGCTATACTGCTCGCACTGCGCCGGGGGCTGAGGTCCGCCCTTGCGCAGGCTTGTCCATATTCGGTAAGCTGGCCGGTTCGGCCGTCCACGTACGCCTGCAGTTCGCCAAACATCCTCAAGCCGTTTCCAAGGGAGGCTTCATAGTTGAGTAGAGGGGTTGCCGCGCCACGCGCGCGCAAGAGTTTTTCGCGCCTGAAGCACGTTCTCGACCTCCCCAACCTGATCGACATCCAGAAGGCGTCCTTCCATTGGTTCATGCAGGAGGGCCTTCGCGAGACGATCGACGACATCTCGCCGATCGAGGATTACACGGGCACGCTCGCCGTCGAGTTCGCTGAGTACAAGTTCGGAGAGCCTCAGTTCACAATTCAGGAATGCCGCGAGAAGGACCTGACTTACCAGGTCCCGCTCTCGATGACGGTCCGCTTCGTCAACAAGGAGACGGGCGAGATCCGCGAGCAAACGGTCTTCATGGGCGACTTCCCGATGATGACCGAGTTCGGGACGTTCATCATCAACGGCACCGAGCGCGTGATCGTCACGCAGCTCGTCCGCAGCCCGGGCGCCTACCTGATGGAGCCCAAGGACGCGACGAAGCAGGTGTTCACTGCCAACCTGATGCCGTCGCGCGGCTCCTGGCTCGAGCTGGAAATCGACAAGAAGGGCATCGTCTACGCCCGCATCGACCGGAAGCGCAAGCTGCCGATCACGACCCTGCTCCGAGCCCTGCCCGAGGAGGATCCGTCGACCGGCTTCAAGCTCGACACGAGCTCGAACGAAGCGCTGCTGAAGCTGTTCGACAACTCGATCTACATCCAGCTGACGCTGGAGAAGGACACGGCGCTAACCGAGGAGCAAGCGCTGATCGAGGTCTTCAAGAAGCAGCGGCCGGGCGAGCCGCCGACCGTCGAGAACGCGCGCAACCTGCTCAATTCCCTCTTCTTCGACTCGAAGCGCTACGACCTGACGAAGGTCGGCCGTTACAAGCTCAACCAGCGGCTCGAGGTCGACGTTCCCGAGGACACCAGGGTGCTGACGACGCAGGACATCCTCGCGCTCGTCAAGCGTCTCGTCGACCTGCCGGTGAAACTCGGCGTGCCGGAAGAGTCGAAGGACTACGCGGCCGACGCCGCCACGCTCTCGCGTGATGCGATCCGCGGCGACCTGGACGAGTACGAAGACTTCGGCAATCGCCGCCTGCGCACCGTCGGCGAGCTGATCCAGGAGGCCTTCCGCGTCGGGCTGTACCGGATGGAGCGGGTCGTCCGAGAGCGGATGACGACGGAGGACGTCGACACGATCACGCCGCAGACGATCATCAACATCCGTCCCGTCGTCGCGGCGCTGAAGGAGTTCTTCGGCTCCTCGCAGCTCTCGCAGTTCATGGACCAGACGAACTCGCTCGCCGGGCTCACGCACAGGCGGCGGCTCTCGGCCCTTGGCGCCGGTGGTCTCACACGCGAGCGCGCGCCGATCGAGGTCCGCGACGTGCACCCGACCCACTACGGGCGGATGTGCCCGATCGAGACGCCGGAGGGCCCGAACATCGGCCTGATCGGCTCGCTCGCGTCCTTCGCCACGGTCTCGGAGTTCGGTTTCATCCAGACCCCGTACCGCAAGGTCGCGAACGGCAAGGTTTCGGACGAGATCGTCTATCTGGACGCTGCCGAGGAGGCCCAGTACACGATCGCGCAGGCCTCCGAGCCCGTCGACGAGAAGACGGGCAGGTTCCTCCACGACCAGGTGCTGTGCCGGTCGAAGGAGGGCGAGGCGGTCATGGCCGCACCGAAGGAAGTCGAGTACATGGACGTCTCACCGGCCCAGATCGTCTCCGTGGGAACGGCCTTGATCCCATTCCTGGAGCACAACGACGCGAACCGCGCCCTCATGGGAGCGAACATGCAGCGCCAGGCGGTGCCGCTGATGATCACCGAGCCGCCGCTCGTCGGCACCGGGCTCGAGTACCGCGCCGCGGTCGACACGGGGGACGTGGTCGTCGCTGAGAACGCCGGCTCTGTCGTGGACGTCGACGCCGAGAAGATCGTCGTCGAGACGAAAGACGGCAAGGACGAGTACGACCTGACGAAGTTCATGCGGTCGAACCAGGGCACGTTGATCCACCAGCGGCCGATCGTCGGCCTCGGTGACCGGGTCGGGGCGGACGAGGTGCTGGCCGACGGCAGCTCGACCTCCAACGGCGAGCTGGCGCTCGGGAAGAATCTGCTCGTCGCCTTCATGCCCTTCGAGGGCTACAACTTCGAGGACGCGATCGTGATCTCGGAGCGGCTCGTCAAGGAAGACGGCCTCTCCTCGATCCATATCCACGAGTACGAGATCGACGCCCGTTCGACCAAGCTGGGCGACGAGGAGATCACGCGGGACATCCCGAACCGCTCCGAGGAGTCGCTCAAGGACCTCGACGAGCGCGGAATCGTGCGCATCGGCGCCGAGGTCGGCTCGGGCGACCTGCTCGTCGGCAAGGTGACGCCCAAGGGCGAGACCGAGCTGACGGCAGAGGAGAAGCTGATTCGGGCGATCTTCAAGGAGAAGGCACGCGAGGTCCGCGATACCTCACTCAAGGTCCCGCACGGCGAGGGCGGCAAGGTCATCGACGTCAAGACCTTCTCGCGCGACGCCGGCGACGACCTCTCACCGGGCGTCAACGAGCTCGTCCGCGTGTACGTCGCAAAGAAGCGCAAGATCGCCGAGGGCGACAAGCTCGCAGGCCGCCACGGGAACAAGGGCGTGATCGCAAAGATCGTGGCCGAGGAGGACATGCCGTTCCTCGAGGACGGAACGCCCGTCGACGTCGTCCTCAACCCGCTCGGCGTGCCGAGCCGGATGAACATCGGCCAGGTGCTCGAGACCCACCTCGGGTGGGCCGCGCACCACGGCGTGTTCGCCGAGGACGGCGAGCGAAACGGTCCGACGCCGGTGGCGACTGCCGTCTTCGAGGGTGCCTCGCCTGAGGACGTCGACCAGGCCCTGGTCGACTGGACGAAGCAGAACCCGGACTCGCCGATCACCTTCGCGGTCGACGAGAAGCGGCCGGCCGGCCGCCGCTGCTCCGGCAAGGTCCGGCTCTTCAACGGCAAGACGGGCCAGCCGTACGAGAACAAGATCACGGTCGGCTACATGTACATCCTGAAGCTGCTCCACCTCGTGGACGACAAGATCCACGCCCGGAGCACCGGCCCCTACTCGCTGGTCACGCAGCAACCGCTCGGCGGCAAGGCACAGTTCGGCGGTCAGCGCTTCGGCGAGATGGAGGTCTGGGCGCTCGAGGCCTACGGCGCCGCCTACACGCTGCAGGAGATGCTGACGATCAAGTCCGACGACACCGTCGGGCGCGTCAAGGCCTACGAGGCGATCGTCAAGGGCGAGAACATCGCCGAACCGTCGATTCCGGAGTCCTTCAAGGTGCTGCTGAAGGAGATGCAGTCGCTTGCGCTCGACGTGGACGTCCTCTCCGAGGAGGGCGCCGAGGTCGAGGTGCGCGAGGAGGAGGACGAGCTGCTGCGGGCCGCTGAGGAGCTCGGCATCGATCTCTCGCCGGGCTCGCTCCGAGCAGCCGCGCGAGAGCCGAACGCCGAGGAGCTCGAGGAGGGCCAGGAGCGCGTCGACCAGGACGGGGAGATGGCGCTGCCGAACGACGAGGCGCTCGGCGACGTCGCCGATCCGGAGCTTGCGCCGGCCGAAGCGGCTGAGGAAGAGGCGGAAGAGCAGGCGGGACCACTCGCAGAAGAAGTTGAACTAGAGGAGTAGCGACTTGATCGACATCAACGAATTCGACGCCATCCGGATCGGGCTCGCCTCGAGCAAGCAGATCCGCGACTGGTCCTCGGGAGAGGTCACCAAGCCCGAGACGATCAACTACCGCACGCTCAAGCCCGAGCGCGACGGCCTCTTCTGTGAGCGCATCTTCGGTCCGACCAAGGACTGGGAGTGCTACTGCGGCAAGTACAAGCGCGTTCGCTACAAGGGGATCATCTGCGAGCGCTGCGGCGTCGAGGTGACCCGGCAGAAGGTGCGCCGGGAGCGCATGGGGCACATCGATCTCGCAGCTCCGGTCTCGCACATCTGGTTCTTCAAGGGCGTCCCGAGCCGGATCGGCTACCTGCTCGACATCGCGCCGCGCGAGCTCGAGAAGGTCCTCTACTTCGCCGCGTCGATCGTCACGACGGTCGACAACGCCGCGCGGAAGAAGGATCTGAACGACCTCGAGGACAAGGTCACCGCCGAGTACGAGCGGATCGACGTCGATCGCGAGGAGGCGCTGGGAGCGCTCGAGGATCGGCTCAAGCGCCGCCGCGAGTACTTCACGAAGGGCAAGGAGCGCAACTTCGACGAGGACGACGAGTTCTGGACCCGCGGCCTCTCCAACTGGGCCGAGGAGCAGGCATTGCCCACGCTCGAGGAGGCGCGCGAGCTAGTCGGCGGGCTCTTCCTCGAGGTGGCGAAGGAGATCACCACCGAGGACTCCAAGAAGATCCGCGAGCTGGTGCGCAATACGGCGATCCGCGACGACCGGCGCCTCACGCCGCGCGAGCTGGAACAGGTTGCGACGGCCGCGATCCAGATCGAGGAGGCCCTGCGCCCGCTGTTCAAGCAGGCCGCCAAGGCGACCGGTTCCAAGAAGGGCGCGATCACCAAGCACATCAACAAGATCGAGGAGGCGCTGCTCGCGGGCGAAGAGCTCGAGGGCGAAGACGCCGAGCGCGTCAAGAACGTCGATCAAAAGAACCTCGAGAAGACCCGCGACCTCGGGAACGGTCTGCTGAAGGAGCTGCTCGAGTCGCTGCCCGAGCTCGACTCGCCTGATGCGATCCGCGAGAAGGCCAACGACCTCTGCCTCCGCACGGACGGGAAGATCCAGAAGGAGGACCTCGACGCGCTCGTGCAGTGGGCGCTCAAGGTGCGCGAGATGTACCTCGACATCGAGTCGCGCCGCCAGGACGCGCGCGAAGCGGCCGAGGACGCGAAGCGCCGGCTTGCAGAGACCTGGGAAACCTTCAAGAGCCTCGAGCCGAAGCTGATCGTCAACGACGAGCAGATCTTCCGGGAGCTCAAGGACCGGTTCGGCTCGACCTATGGGTTCGGCGAGTACTTCACCGGCGGCATGGGCGCGGAGGCGATCCGCGATCTGCTCCGCGATCTCGACTTGGACAAGGAAGCCGCCTCGCTCCGCGAGACGATCAAGACCTCAAAGGGTCAGAAGCAGCAGCGCGCGATCAAGCGGCTAAAGGTCGTGTCGGCCTTCGTCAAGTCCGAGAACAAGCC
Source organism: Gaiellaceae bacterium (assembly GCA_035641605.1). Lineage (GTDB taxonomy): Bacteria > Actinomycetota > Thermoleophilia > Gaiellales > Gaiellaceae > JACDAN01. The sequence continues at coordinate 19,555 of DASQTZ010000053.1, forward strand.
GGAGTGGATGATCCTCGAGGCGATTCCGGTGATCCCGCCGGAGCTGCGGCCGATGGTGCAGCTCGACGGTGGCCGCTTCGCCACGAGCGACCTCAACGACCTTTACCGCCGCGTGATCAACCGGAACAACCGGCTCAAGCGGCTGCTCGATCTCGGCGCGCCGGAGATCATCGTGAACAACGAGAA
>DASQTZ010000054.1:0-2697 GCA_035641605.1 Gaiellaceae bacterium
GTTGACCCGGTGTGAGATCACCGATTCGTTCGTCTCCTCGAGGGCCTCCACGACTTCCTTGTCGGCTTCCAGCAGGTCCCAGATGCGCTCGTGCGCGTCGACGATATCGTCGAAGTAGATCTCGAGGTCGAGGTCGGGGGCCAGGAACCGGCCCTTGACCCCTTCGAGGTCACGGAGCACGGGGCGCTGCGGGCGGATCACCTTGCGGAAGTTGATGATCTCCTGCTTCACGTTCGAGATGTCGCGCACGACCTCCTCGGCGTGACCGGAGAAGATCTCCTCCTCGATCGCCTCCAGCTTGTTCTCGATCTTGCGCAGCATCGGGAAGCAGTAGTCGAAGCTGTCGTCGACGATCCGGTACAGGAGGTAGCCGGAGCCCCGCGAGAAGATCTGATCGCGGAGCTCCTCCTTTGCGCGGCAGCGCTCGAACAGGTACTCGACCGGCTGCAGGGGCTGGTTGGGAATCGTGATCAGGAAGTCGGGTCCGACGAAGATGTCCAGCTCGCCCGCGTTGAGGCGCCCCACAGCCCGGTCGAAGATCGGGAAGTGCAGGACGATGAACAGGTAGTCGGGGTACTCGTCGATCTTCGGTCGCTCGTTGCGCGACAGCACGTCCTCGAGGTCGAGGCTCTCGAACTCGAAGTGCTCCTCGAGCCAGCCCCACTCCAGCGCGCCGGGGCGCTCGATCTTCACCCAGCGAAGGCCCTCGCCCGCGATCGTCTCTACGTTGGGCTTCTGGCGCTCAGGCGCCGGCGCCGGCGAGGTGAGCTGGTTGCCGCGCCAGGCCCTGCGCAGCCTTGGCTTCGGGAGGTTCGGCATCGGTCTGGCTCATCTCGGATTCGACGTCGGACACCTGTCTCCTAAGAGTACGTCACGGGACGGCCTCCGTTTTTGCCTAAACCTGATCGTGCAAGGCGGCGCGACGCCCCCGGCAGGAGAGGGGCCGGTCCGCGAGAAGACCACCATGTGGCCGAGACGGTCGATCGGCAGGAGCTGCTCAGCGCGCCGGCGCCCCGTAGACAGGCACAGCTCGCCAGTCCGGCCGAGGTTCGCGGTCGGCTAGCCTGAAAAGGATCAGTACGGACGACCTGCCTGTCGCCTCGCAGTCGGGGGCTTCGCCCCCGATGCTCGACGCCCACACAACGACGGCGACCGCGGTGAAGACGGCCCGGGATCACTGCCTGGCACCGTCCCGGACGATCGACGCTCCGCTCGAGGGTGCCTCGGGAAGGTACGAGCGCCTCTTTCCCGACCTCGAGCCGCTGGCCGGGGACGAGGCCCGGCTGCTCGCGTTCGGCGTCCCGGGCGGCGTCTGCGACGGCGGGCCGAGCTGCGAAGACGCCCGCGAGACGGCGGCGGGGTGGCCGTTCTTCGGTCAGTTCGTCGCCCACGACATCACGGCGGATCGCAGCGAGCTCGCCCATCACGCCGACGGCAAGCACCTGCTCAACTTCCGCACGCCCCGCGCCAACCTGGAATGTCTGTACGGCGCCGGGCCGGTCGGCAACCCCTTCCTGTACAGCCGCGACGATCCGGCCAAGCTCCTCGTCGGCCGCAACGACGCCGGCGAGGAGGCCGACCTGCCGCGCAATCAGGACGGGATCGCGCTTGTCGGCGATCCGCGCAACGACGTGCACCTGTTCATGGCGCAGCTGCACGTCGCGATGCTGCGCATGCACAACGGCCTCGTCGATCGGCTGCGCGCGAACGGCGTCGCGGATGGGGAGGTCTTCGATCGCGCTCGCCGCGAGGCGAGCTGGCACTACCAGTGGATCATCGTGGAGGACTACCTGCCCACGCTCGCCGGTCGGGAGCTGGTCGACGAGATCCGCTCCGATGGATCGCGGTTCTACCGCGTTGACGGCTCTCCTCGGATTCCGCTCGAGTTCGCCGACGGCGCCTTCCGCTATGGCCACAGCCAGATCCGCGAGGACTACGTGCTCAACGACGGCTCGGGAGAGCATCGTCTGTTCCCCGATCTGCTCGGGTTCGGGCCCGTGCCGGCAAGCCGCACCATCGACTGGACGCTGTTCTTCGACGTCGCGGGCCGGCCGCCCGCCCAGCGCGCCAAGCTGATCGACGGGAAGCTCGCCCGCTCGCTGATCGAGCTGCCGACGGCGATCACCGGCGAGTCCGAGGAGCACGCCTACCACTCGCTCGCCGGCCGCGATCTCCAGCGCGGCCGTGCCTACGGGCTCCCGTCCGGGGAGTCCGTGGCCCGGGCGATGGGAGAGGAGCCGCTCAGCCGCGCCGAGGTCGGGCTCGCCGATTTTGGCTGGGAAGCGGAGAGCCCGCTGTGGTTCTACGTGCTGCGCGAGTCGGAGGCGCGCGCGGACGGCGAGCGCCTCGGCCCGGTCGGAGGCCGCATCGTCGCCGAGGTCCTGCTCGGGATCATCGACGGCGATCCCGAGTCCTATCGTGCGGTCGAGCCCGACTGGACGCCGAGCCTGCCGTACCGCGGCGATCGCTTCGAGCTCACCGACGTGCTCCTGCCCGTGGAGTGAGCGGCGTCCGTGGCCGGCGGTGGTATATTCCTCCGCCACATAACCGCCACATCGAGAGGGGTGGAGGGACTGGCCCGAAGAAGCCCCGGCAACCCCCCCGCAAGGGGAAAGGTGCCAATTCCAGCAGGTGGATTTGCCTGGAAGATGTGAGTGGAGTCCCGACAGGACCTCTGCTCACAGCCCGGCGGAGGTC
>DASQTZ010000055.1:0-5125 GCA_035641605.1 Gaiellaceae bacterium
TGCGACTTCATCGCCGGATGTGACGGCTTCCACGGGGTGTGCCGGGACAGCATTCCGGCGGGCGTTCTCACGGCGTTCGAGCGTGAGTATCCGTTCGCCTGGCTCGGGATCCTCGCCGCCGCGCCGCCGTCGAACGAGGAGCTGATCTACGCGCACAACGAGCGGGGCTTCGCCCTCCACAGCATGCGCTCGCCGACGGTGACCCGTCTCTATCTCCAGGTCCGGCCCGACGAAGCGCTCGACGAGTGGCCCGACGACCGGATCTGGGAGGAGCTCGAACGGCGACTCGGGATCGAGGGCTGGACGCTGCACACGGGCGAGATCGTCGAGAAGGGCATCACGGGCATGCGGAGTTTCGTCGTCGAGCCGATGCGGTGCGGCCGTCTGCTGCTCGCTGGGGACGCCGCGCACATCGTGCCGCCCACGGGGGCGAAGGGGCTCAACCTGGCTGTCGCCGACGTGCGGCTGCTCGCCAACGCGATCTCCGCCTGGTACCGCACCGGCGACCAGACGCTGCTCGATCGTTACTCCGACGACGCGTTGCGCCGCGTCTGGCGTGCCGAGCACTTCTCGTGGTGGATGACGTCGATGCTGCACACGCCCGAGGGAGGCGACGCCTTCGACCTCAAGCTTCAGCTCTCCCAGCTGCGATACGTCTGCTCCTCGGACAAGGCGGCGGCCTCGCTCGCCGAGAACTACGTCGGCCTCGAGCACCTTTAGGCCGTCCTCGGGCGGCCCTCCGCTCCTCGCTGCGGGCATCGTGCTCGCCGGCCTCAACCTGCGGATCGCCGTCGCAAGCGTGCCGCCGGTGATCGAGGAGGTCGCGGACGACCTCGACCTTTCCGCCGCGGCGGCGGGCCTGCTGACCAGTGCGCCGATCCTCTGCTTCGGGCTGCTCGCGCCGCTCGCACCCGTGCTCGTCAGGCGGCTGGGCGCTGAGCGGGTCCTTTTCCTCGCTCTCGTTCCGCTTGTCGTCGGTCTCCTCGTGCGAGCGGATTCGTCCGTCATCGCCCTCTTCGCCGGAACGCTGCTCGCCGGCGCCGGAATCGCGGTCGCGAACGTCGTCGTGCCGAGCGTCGTCAAGGGGCGTTTTGGGCGGGTCGGCCTCATGACCGGGACCTACGTCGCCACGCTCGGCGCCGGCGCCGCGCTCGCCGCCGGCCTGACCGTGCCGATCGAGCGCGCACTGGGCTGGGAGTTCGCGCTCGCCCTCTGGGCGCTGCCGGCTGCGACGGCCGCCGCTGTTCTGGGTCTAGCGCTCGTTGGCGACCGCGGTTCGGTCACGGCCCGCGGCGGCTCTGGCGATGCCGCAGCATTGCTCCGCGACGGCGTGGCGTGGCTGGTCACGCTCTACTTCGGCCTGCAGTCGCTCCTCTTCTACGTCGGGCTGGCGTGGCTGCCGTCGATCCTTCGCGACAGCGGCTTCGGTGCGGGCGGTGCGGGAGCGTTGCTCGCCCTCTTCGCCTTGGGCGGGATCCCACCGTCGCTCGTCGTCCCGATCGTTGCGACGAGGATGCGGGATCAACGTGCGCTTGCGGCCGGCGTGGCTGCGGTTGAGGCGGTGGCTGTGGTCGGCCTGCTCGCTGCGCCTGGTGCGGCAGCGCTGTGGGTCCTCCTGTTCGCGATTGGCCAGGGCGCGGCGTTCAGCCTGGCCCTGACCGTGATCATCCTTCGCGCGCCCGACTCGAAGCGGGCCGCCGAGCTCTCGGGGATGGCGCAGGCAATCGGCTACGTCCTCGCGGCGATCGGCCCATTTGCCATCGGAGCGCTCCACGACCGGAGCGGCGGCTGGGACATGCCCCTTGCCGTGCTCCTTGCGCTCACCGCGCCTCTAGCTTTGGCCGGCGTCGCTGCCGGCCGGGCCCGGACCGTCCGGCCAAGCAGGGTGGTGGGCACGGATGCGCCGCCCACAGGCTGACTCGTCAGAATTCCTCGATGGCCTCGTACACCGTGAACGATGCCGCAGTGGCCAAGGCTCGGAGCCTCATCCGTGGCCGCCAGTACGTCCTCGACAGCGACTGGGGTGAGGTCCAGCCCAAGGCGAAGGACGAGAACGCCTTCCTGGCCTCACACTCCTGGAGCGAGTACGCCGAATGGCACCTCGGCCTCACCGAGGGGGCTGCGGACGAGACGAAGGCGCGGTGTGCATTCGTCTACGGAGACTTCCGCCGCCTGCACCGCTCGGGACTCATTGCCTGCCACTACCGGGCCGCGGAGTGGCGGCACAAGGAGATCGAGCTGGCAGCGCATGAGCTCTTGCAGCTCCTGGACAAGGCGACCGCGTAAGCGCGCCTAGTCCTTCGGGGGCGCCTGCAGCTCGTCCGACGCCGGCTCGCCGCGCCGAAGCTCGCGACTGCGTTCCGCTTCAACGTTGACCTCGGCTCCGAAGAGCAGTGCGAGCGCGCTGATCCAGAGCCAGGTGAGCATGATGATCACGGCCGCGAGCGAGCCCCACGTCTTGTTGAACGAGCCGAGCTGGCTGACGTAGACGGAGAACCCGCCGGAGGCGAGGAGCCAGACAACCACGCTGATCGCGGTCCCGAAGGTCAGGAAGCTCCAACGCGGATGGTCGACGTTGGGTCCGAGGTAGAGGATCGTGGCGAAGGCGAACAGGAGGCCGAGGAGCAGGATCGGCCACTGCGCCGTCCACCACAGCCACTTCACGACCGCCTCCATCCCGACGGCGTCGCCGATCCAGCCCGAGAGGTGCGGCCCTAGGACGAGCAGGCCGAAGACGAGCACGAACGCGAAGAGCATCAGGAATACCATCGCGAGGCCCGTCAGGCGCCGCTTGACGAATCCGCGGGTCTCCTCCCGGTCGTACGCCGAGTTGAGCGACCACATCAACGTCTCCATCGAGCCGGTGAGCGTCCAGAGCGCAAGGACCGACCCGACGACGATCATCGCGAGGCCCGAGTTCGACTGCGTCTCGGTGACACGTTCCAGGCTGTCCTCGAGGAGCCGCAGCGCCTCTTGCGGTGCGACGCCCTCGAGCCGCTCGATGATCTCCGTCACCGCATCCTCGCCGGCGAACAGGCCGAAGATCCCGACGGCCACGAGCATCAGCGCGGGGATCGCCAGGAAGGCGTAGTACGCGAGCGCCGCCGCGAGATTGGTGATGTGATCCTTCAGGGACTTCTTGCCGGCCCGGACGAGGATCGCGAAGTAGTCCCGCTTCGAGAGGTCACCCGGCGTCGGTTCGGCCACGCGAGGCTCCTCGTGCTCGGGCTGAGGCTGCGGCCCCTCTTCGGTGCTGTCGGGGCGGGATGGCTGCTGCTCGGTCATCGCCTGGTCCTGCAGGGGATCGTTCCCCAAGCTCCGGCCGCCAAACGGCGAGGCCGGAATAGGATCGTCGCCGTGAAGGTCAGAGCCGCCGTGCTGGAGGAGTTCGGGCAGCCGCTCGTCGTCCAGGAGATCGAGCTCGCGGAGCCCAGGGCCGGCGAAGCCCTCGTGCGGCTCGAGGCTTGCGGCGTCTGCCACACCGATCTGTACTCCGCGTCGGGCGCAGATCCGACGGGATACACGGATTGCGTGCTCGGCCACGAAGGCGCCGGCGTCGTGGAGAAGGTCGGGCCCGACGCCACGCTCGTCGCGCCCGGCGACCACGTGGTCACCCTCTTTGCGCCCGAGTGCGGGGAGTGCCTGCACTGCCTCGATCCGCGCACGAACCGCTGCGTCGCGATCCGCGACCAGCAGGGACTTGGCTTCCTGCCGGACGGCACGGCGCGGTTCTCCCGGAACGGCAAGGACATCCGGCACTTCATGGGCACGTCGACCTTCGCCGAATACACGGTCGTCCCCGAGATCGCGCTCGCGAAGGTGAACCCCGATGCGCCGCTCGCCGCCTGCGCGCCGTTCGCGTGCGGGCTCTCGACCGGGATGGGTGCGGCGCTGTACACAGCGCGGGTAACGCCCGGCTCGGTCTGTGTCGTCTTCGGCTGCGGGCTTGTTGGACTCGGAGCCGTGATCGGCTGCCGGCTCGCCGGCGCCGACCGGATCGTCGCCGTCGACCTCTCGGAGGCGCGGCTCGACGAAGCGCGGCGCCACGGGGCGACCGACACACGGTTGGCCGCCGATGACCTGGTCGACTGGATCCGCGGCGAGACCGACGGCTTTGGCGCCGACTTCACCTTCGAGGCGACGGGGAACGTCCGGGTCATGCAGCAAGCGGTCGAGGCGGCCCGCGAGGCCTGGGGCCTGGCGACGATGATCGGAGTCGCCGGCAAGGGTGAGACCCTCGACGTCGTCCCGCGGCTCCTGATCACCGGCCGTCGGGTGACGGGGTCGTCCTTCGGCGGCGTCAAGGGCCGCTCGCAGGTTCCCGAGCTCGTCGACCGCTGGCTCGGCGGGGAGTTCGACGCGGAGGCGCTCGTCACGAACCGGATCCCGCTCGACGACGTCAACGAGGCGTTCGACGCGATGGAGCGTCAGGAGGGCATCCGGACTGTGATCACCTCCTTCGCCTGAGCGTTAAGCCACGATCAATACCGGGCGGCGTACGCTGAGCTCGTGACCTTGCGATCGGCGCTCGCCGTCTCGTTGGTGCTGGTCGGGCTGGCGGCGCCCTCAGCGGCGGCGGTGACGGGCGAGATGCGCACGCTCTACGTGCTCGCCACCTGGGGGCCGGTGCCGTTCACCAACGACGAGCTGCTGCGCGTCGGCCAAGAGACCGACGCGTTCTACCGCGTCTCCTCCAGTGGGCGATTCTCGATGCCGCCCTCGGTGGCCGGCCCGGTGCAACTGTCGCGGGAGGTCTTCTCGAACTGTGATGCGACGTCGCTTCGGGTCGCGATGCCGGCCTCCATGTTCACGCCGTACGAGCGGATCACCTTCGTGACGCCGCTCGTCGACGGGTGTCCGTTCTTCGGCGAGGCGAACCCCACCGAGGTGCTGCTGAACGGCCGGCTGTTCAGGGCGCTCGCCGCGCATGAGCTCGGGCACACGCTCTCGCTCGGGCATGCGAGCCGCTGGACGTGCGATCGGCAATGCTCGATCGAGGAGTACGGCAACGCGTTCAGCGTCATGGGCGGCGGCGACGGCGACCTCAACGCGTGGGAGAAGTCAGCGCTCGGGTGGCTCGGCCCCATCGTTCGAGCCCGGAGGAACGCGACGCACGAGCTCGGTC
>DASQTZ010000056.1:0-2085 GCA_035641605.1 Gaiellaceae bacterium
CCGGAACTCGAAGTCGCCGCGCTCCTGATTGAAGACGTTCACGCCGGTCACGTCGGTCGGCAGCAGGTCCGGCGTGAACTGGATCCGGCGGAACGAGCAGTCGATCGACCGCGCGATCGCCTTGGCCAGCATCGTCTTGCCAACGCCGGGGACGTCCTCGATCAGGATGTGGCCTTCGGCGATGAGCGCCGCGAGCGCGAGCCGGATCTCGCGGTGCTTGCCCTGGACGACCTTCTCGACGTTCTCCTCGATCTCCCGGAAGCGGCGACCGAAGTCCTGCCAGTCGCTGGTCGGTTGCTGTCGAGCCTTCAAGGGGACCTCCGGGGACAAGACTCGCTCATCTTACTGGCGCGTTTCGAAGCGACTGCGCCCGGCGTAGAACGCCGCTCGGACGATGAAGGGTGCTCGCCGGTTCCCGATCGATGACGAGACGGCGGCGCCCGCACCCGGTCGGTGGACACCCCGCGCGGCCCCTTGTTCGCTACTTCCAAGGTATCCCGTCGGGCGAAGGCGCCGCCGCCTCGGTGCGGAATCACAACACTGCGATTCGGTCGGATCAAGCATCTGAACATGTCGGGTGCGCGGGGTCGGCGAATGTTCCATGCCGAGTTCTTGCAGGTGGCTGCGTATACTCGCTTTGCCGGGATGGGAAGAGCACTGGTCCTGAACACGTCGCACCAGCCGCTCGCGGTGGTCACTGCGAGGCGCGCAGTGGTGCTCGTCCTGAAGGAGAAGGCTGAAGTCCTCGCGTCCGACGGTCAGGTCTTCCGCTCGGAGCACGTCTCGATGGACGCGCCCTCTGTGCTCCGTCTTCGCAGGTTCGTTCGGGTTCCCTATCGCGCTCAGGCGCCGCTCACTCGTCGAGCCGTGTTCGCGCGTGATCACTGGATGTGTCAGTACTGTGGCGCGGCTGCGGAGAACCTGGATCACGTGGTCCCGAAGTCGCGCGGCGGGACGCACACGTGGGACAACGTCGTCGCGGCGTGCCGCCGCTGCAACTCCAAGAAGGAGAACCGGTTCATCGACGAGGCCGGTCTCCAGCTAGCGCGACTTCCGCTCGCGCCATCGGACGGGTTCCGTCTGGCCCTCGGCCGCCTCGAGCCCGAGTGGGAGGCATTCCTTCCCTGACCGCGTGAGCTGACGGCGCGATTGGCGCACCGCCATCGGCCGCTCCTCCGAATCTCCCGGTTCCATTGGGCCATTTCTCCACGCTCCGCTTGACGCGGTGGAGTGCCAGTGGCATAAAGTGGAGCCCGGTGGAGGAGAAGGGGAGGACGCGTGGCCGAGCTGCTCGGCACGCACAGCTACCAGCTCGACCCGAAGGGGCGGATCAGTCTGCCGGCTCGGTTCCGCGACGCGTTCGCAGATGGTGCGGTACTGACGCTCGGACAAGACGGCTGCCTCTACTGCTTCCCCAGGGCCGAATGGGAGACGCGAGCGGTTGAGGTTCACGGCCGCCCCATCTCCGACGCCGAGTCACGTGCCTACGCCCGCATGTTCTTCGGCAAGGCCGAGGCCGTCGACCTCGACGGCCAAGGACGGTTGCTGATCCCGCAGCGGCTCCGCGCCGAGGTCGGGATCCGCAAGGAGCTCGTCGTGCTCGGCGTCTTCGACCGGATGGAGATCTGGGATCGCGAGACGCACGAGCGGTACGAGTCCGGGCACGGCGGCGCCTATCGAGCCGGCACGCTCGCACCGGGGGGGAGCGCATGAGAAGGAACGGTCCGCTCGGCCGGGAGGTTCGACAGAGCCTCTCGTTGATCGCGATGACGGCCGCGACGATGGTTCTCTACCTCGGTGTCGGCCTGCTCGCCGTCCGCCTCCTCGGATGAGGGGATCGAAGGGGAGCACTGTGCGCCAAGCGAACGTCGTGTGGCCGGATTGGCGGGCTCGTGTGGGCCGGGCATGAGCCGGTCATGGCGGACGAGGTCGTCCGGTTCCTCGGCGATCGAGGAACCGTGATCGACATGACGCTCGGCGCGGGGGGACACGCGGAGGCGCTCTTGGAGGCGGGCGTACAACGCCTGATCGGGATCGATCGAGACCCCGACGCGGTCGAGACCGCAACGTCCCGTCTGTCGCGGT